>JAFWEA010000234.1 GCA_017543005.1 Solobacterium sp.
CGGCCGATCGGCATCAGCCGCACCGGCGTCATGGCCATCCTGCAGATCCGCGGCTATATGCCGGAAGCACTGCAGGGCATCGAATGGATCTGCTTCGGCGCCAACCCGTTCAACACGGTCCTGCCGGTCTATGCCAGCGTGGACAAAATGCCGAAGTATCTCAGTGATGTCACGCTGGATACATCCACCGAAAACTTCTACTGGGCCAGCCGCCTGCTCGGAGCCCTGGCCGATCCCAACTACGGCACCAGCATCCAGTTCATTGAACGTTACCAGAATGCCGTGCCGGCCAAAGGCAGAGCGCTTGTCAATGAGTATGACCGGAAGTTCATGGAGAACAGTGATCCTGCCCTGCTGAAGGAAGCCAATGAAAAGCTGGCTGCCATGGCAAGGAAGGAAACCACCGACACCCTGAACAAGGTCCTGCTCGATGCCAGCAAGAACATGCGCTGCGGATATTCAAGAGCCGATAACTGAGTTTGTCATCTGCCCAAGGCAGAAGAAAGGAACGCTATGACATACAGACTCTGGAAAGCACTCGATAGTGCAAAGCAGCTGCGGTGGGTTGAGCTCTCTCACCCGCTGACCAACGACAGCCCGTACTGGAGCGGGATCCCCGCCGGCAGTGTGGAACTCGGCAAGGTTGTCTTCGACTGGGGCAATCCGATGCTGGAGTGCCGCATACAGACCTTCAAGTTCCCCGGCCAGTTCGGTACGCACATTGATTTTCCGGGTCACTTTGACAAAAACGGTGTCCTCTCTTCCGCCTATGGCGTAAAGGACGGTGTCTTCCCGCTCTGCGTGATCGACATCACCGACAAGGTAAAGGAAGATGTGCACTATGCCGTCAAACCGGAAGACATCATGGCCTGGGAAGAGAAATACGGGCCGATCCCGGACGGCGCCTTCGTCGCCCTGCGTACGGACTGGTACAAGAAATGGCCGGATATGAACGCCCTCTCCGGGATTGCCGAGGATGGCAGTGAGAATTTCCCGGGCTGGTCCCTGGATGCCCTGAAGTACATCTATGAAACCAGAAACGCCGCCGCCAACGGGCATGAGACCCTGGATACCGACGCTTCCGCCGAAGCCGCCAAAGCCGGTGACCTGGCCTGCGAGCGGTACGTGCTGGAAAAAGGAAAACTGCAGGTGGAAGTCCTGCAGAATCTCGACCAGGTTGCCCCGGCCGGAGCCGTCATCGTGGTCAGCTGGCCGCGCATTGAAGATGCGGTCGGTCTGCCGGTACGGGTCTTCGCCATTACCGAATAAACCCGGATCCTGTATCAGCCGATACAGGATTTTTTTCATCTGATTCAAATCTCCCGGCTGAATGACGCCGTCAGCCGGGTCAACGCCGATATAAAAACCGGCTTATCATCAGCCGGTTCAGATCATTCGAAAGCCGGAAAAGAAGCTTCCCTACAGTGTTTTGATCAGGCCATCCCGGATGAACGGTGTCCACCAGAGCAGATAGCCGGCCCTGGTCGGATGGATCGGATCGAACATGTACAGATCATAGGTGCTGTCTTTCATGTCCGCAAGATCGATTTCGTTCCAGAGATCAATGATCCGGATGCCCCATTTCTTCTGCAGGCGGTAGAGAATATCCACCATCAGCCGGTAAGCCGGATCCACGAACTTCGTGCCGGTATAGAAGTATACCGGGCAGTGCCAGGTATCCATGGCATAGCTGATGATATATTCCATGGCCCCGACGATGGTCTTCGTATCAAACGTATCCCGGTCCCTGCCTGCGGCGATGTCCCCCATGGGCCAGCCTTGTCTGGCGTCGTTGGTGGACAGCTGGCAGATGAACGCATCGGCCCGGAAATCGGCCGGGATGGTCTTCATGCGGGTGATGAAGGAAGGTCCCTTCAGGGCTTCATCCACCATGGTGGTGCCGCTGAGGGTTTCCTTGTATACCTGCAGGCCGTCGATGACCTGCAGGGCTTCGACGAACGATTCACCCAGGGCTGCGTGCCCATAGGTCACAGAAGAGCCCAGGAAGATGCAGGCCTTCCCCTGCAGCGGGCTGTCCGGATTCTGTTTCTGCTGCAGGATGTCGTATTCCGGACCGTTGCCGGGGTGGGCCGCGATGGCCGCCGTGATTTCCTGTTCACGCTGTTCAGCCTGTTCCGGGGTCAGGTCGGCCGGATTGACAAACGGCACCGGTTCTCTCAGTTTCATATCCAATTCCCTTTCTTCGCAAAAAGCAGGGCCATTTCCGGCCCTGCCTGTCTGTATTGCTTACTTTCTGGTGATGTCGTTTTTGACGTTGATTTCCAGCATCTTGGTATGCAGTTCGCTCTCGATGCGGGCCAGTTCTGCCTCGGCAGCCTGCCGCTTTTCGTGACCTTCCTGCTGGATGGCAAGAACTTCATCCAGGGTCGCAATGAGTTCTTCATTCGTATGCTGGAGGGTTTCGATATCGACGATGCCGCGCTCGCTTTCCTTGGCGACTTCAACGGTTGCCTGGTGCAGGGTTTCGGCATTCTTCTTCAGCAGTTCGTTGGTCATGTTGGAGACTTCGCGCTCTGCTTCCATGGCTTCCTTGGAGTGGTTGATGCCCAGGGCCAGAACAATCTGGTTCTTCCACAGCGGGATGGTGTTGACCAGGGTGCTCTGGATCTTTTCGGTCATCAGTGTATCGTTGTTCTGGATCAGCCGGATCTGCGGCGCCATCTGGATGGATACCTGTCTGGTCAGTTCCAGATCATACAGTTTCTTTTCGAACCGGTCGCAGGCCTGGGCCAGGTCGTTGGCTGCCTGGGTGTCTTCCGGCAGACCGCTCTGTCTGGCCTTTTCAATCAGCTTCGGGACTTCCTCGTTGCGGACCTGAGCCAGCTTCTTGCGGCCGGCGATGATATACATGGTCAGTTCCTTGGTATTCTGGGCATTGCGCTCATACAGCTGGTCCAGCAGGGCGATGTCCTTCAGCAGGGTAATCTGGTGTTCTTCCAGCAGGGCCGCAATCTTGTCGACGTTGGCCTCGGCCTTGTCATAACGGGCCTTGAAGGCAGCTGCCTTGTCGGTCCCCTTCTTGAACAGACCGAAGATGCCCTTCTTTTCTTCTTCGTTGGCATTGAAGCCCTTCAGTTCGGTCACCAGGTTGCTCAGCAGTCCGCCGATCTCACCGAGGTCCTTTGTCCGGACATTCTTCAGGGCATTGTCACTGAAGTCCGTGACTTTCTTCTGGGCCGCGCTGCCATACTGCAGAATCACATTGGATTCCATGATATCGATCTTTTCCGAGAAATCATTGACGGTCTTGCGCTCAGCCTCAGACAGAGATTTGTCATCATACTGATCCTTGACGGTCTGTTCGGCAATCTTGGCCTGCTCGGCCTCCATGTCGGCTAGGGCAGCCTGCTGCTGCTTTTCGACTTCTTCCGGAGACAGCACGAGTTCGATGCTCTGAGCCTGGGTATTATTATTTTCACTCATGATAGTTTTCCCCCTGTTTCAATCGTACTCAGTATATCATAGTTGCATGGGCTCTTGTTGAAGGATTCTTTTCGCTCTTCTTAAGAAATGAAAAGGCGGATAACCGCCTTTGTTTTTTACAGCAAGGCCAGGAACAGCGGCATGGTGATCAGGCTGAGAAGCGTGGAGATACTGACGATCCCGGCCCCGTACGCATAGTTGCCGCCGTACTTCTGGGAGAACATGGCCAGAGCCCCGGCCACCGGTGTGGAAGCCGCAATCATGGCCACCGCACTGACATCCTGCAGTGCCTCCGGCATCATCCGGAACACCAGCAATGCCAGGGCCGGCGCCAGCAGCAGACGCCCGAAGAGGATCACATAGGTTTCCTTTTCAGCAATGACTTTCCTGAAATCCGCATCCCCGAGGTAAGTTCCGATCATCATCATGGCCAGGGGTGCGTTGCAGGCACCGATCATGGATACCGTGCGCTGGGCAACCGCCGGCACCGGGATGCGCAGGCAGTAGATCAGCAGACCCAGCACCACCGCCACAATCGGCGGGTTGGTCACGACTTTCTTCAGTGATATCAGGCTTCTGTCATGCGAGATCAGATAAATGCCGTAGGTAAAGGTCACGATCGTCTGCACAGCCACTATCATCGTCATGTAGAAGACCGCCTGCTGGCCCAGCACCATCTGCACCAGCGGGATGCCGAGAAAGCCGACATTGCTGACGATGATGCCGAACTTGCCGAGGTCGCTCATCTTCCGGAAGATCGTGAAGGTCAAAAGCAGATTGATCACCAGCATGACAATGCCGAGCCCGGCGCACCAGATCCCCTTGAAGAGAATCTGTACATCATATTCTGCAAAGAACGAATTGATGATGGTCGCCGGCGTTGCCACATACAGGACAACACTGGTCAGCTGGGAAACCCCCTTCTGATCGATCATGCCGATTTTATAGATTATAAAGCCGACAATCATCAGCAGGAACATCACCACAACCTGCTGGATCAGCAATACCACGACATCAGACATGCACTTACCTCCTGAAACACCCTTTAATACTAATGCGATTTCATCTTTTAGCAAGTCTGACACATGATAAAAAGGCAGGATTTCTCCTGCCTTGTATTGATTATTTCCGGATCCGGCGCATGACATCACCCAGGATGGCATCCGCCTGCGCACAGCCGGCCTCATTCATGCGGTCCGCCTGTTCGTTCAGTTCGACCGCCTTCTCCCGGTCCTGCATCATGCCCGTGTTGATATAGATATTCAAGGAAGCTGCCTGCAGACAGGCTCTGGCCATGGCCGCGCCGGCCCCGACATCGCTGACTGCCAGCGTGCTGCCCTTTTCGGTCAGCTCAGCCAGCAGCGCCAGGGTTTCCATGGCTGCCTTCATCATAGCCAGCGGCGCCTCACACGCCCTGCCCAGGGACACCTCCATGACTTCTGTGCGGTGCTGTATCTCTTCCGGTGTGTTTTTCGGCAGCCGGTAGGCTTCCGAGAGGGGCCGGAACCTTTCCGCATCCGCATCCGCCAGCGCAAGGAATTCCTTTCTCAGCCGGTCGGTATCCTTCAGGATCCGCTGAATATCTTCTTCATACACAGCGTATTTCTTCTTGCCGGTGGTCAATGATGCCACCATGGAGCCCAGGGCTGCTGCCAGGGCTCCCGCGGCCGCCGCGGCGCCGCCGCCGCCCGGTACGGGCTCCTTGCTTCCCAGGACTTCGGTAAATACTGTAAAAGGACTGTCGAGGATCATAGGTTCTCCCATCAGATGACCGGTCCGAGCACGAAGATATCGAGTGAGCTGAAGTACTGGATCGCTTCGTTCTTGGTCATTTCACCGTTCAGCACCCGCAGCAGCTTGGCGAACGCTTCCTCACCGACTTCTTCGATGGTCTTTTCACCGGTAATGATCAGACCCGCATTGAGGTCCATGTCATCCTTCATGTTTTCATAGGTATTCGGGTTGCCGCAGATCTTGATGACCGGCATGCTCGGGAATCCCTGCGGAGCCCCGCGGCCGGTCGAGAAGCACATGAACTGCGCCCCGGTGGCGGCCATACCGGTCAGGATTTCCGGTTCGCGGCCCGGAGAATCCTTGATCCAGAGACCCTTCTGGTCCGTGACGAATTCCGGGTATTCCAGCACGCCCTGGATCGGCCGGGTGCCGCTTTTGACAATCGCGCCGAGACTCTTTTCCTCAATGCTGGAAAGACCGCCGGCGATGTTGCCGGGAGTCGGCTGCCCGCGGCGCATGTCACAGCCGATGCTCTTGGCCCGGGCTTCCATTTCGTCCACGATCTGATAGATCTTGTCGGCAACCTGCTTGTTGACGGCACGTCTGGCCAGCAGGTGCTCGCCGCCGATGAATTCGGTCGTTTCTCCGAAGACAACCGTCGCGCCCAGGTCAACCAGCTTGTCGGCCACATAGCCGATGACACAGTTCGAGGCCATGCCGCTGGTGGTATCGGAACCGCCGCACTTGATGGCCATGACCACTTCGGAGATATCTGCCGGTTCGCGCTGCTGGCCGGCGATCTGCATGACCAGGTTTCTGGCCAGGTCGGTACCGACCCGGACGGCCTTGGAGACACCGCCCAGCTCCTGTACATGGATGATTTCCGTCGGCTTGCCGGTCGCCTTGAGTTCTTCGTACATCCGGGCATGATCGGTGCCTTCACAGCCCAGACTGACAATCAGGACCGCGCCGACATTCGGGCTCTTGCCCAGGCTGATCAGCGTTTCCGTGACCCGGTCGAGATCCGGCGGCAGCTGACAGCAGCCCTGATGATGCGGATAGGTAATCGTGCCCTGCACTTCACGGCAGATGGCATTGCATACATCGTTGGCACAGGTGACAGCCGGAATGACTGCCACAAAGTTTCGGGAGCCGACCTTGCCGTCAGCCCTGCGGTATCCATACCAGGTTGTCATACAGTTTCTGCCTCCGTTTCCCAATCGCCGCGGCCGCGCATGCTTTCCAGATTGTGCACATGCACATACTCGCCCTTTTTGATGTCGGCACTGGCCATGCCGATTTCCTCACCGTACTTGGTGATTTCTTCGCCTTTGCGGATATCCGTTACGGCAATCTTATGGCCGTACGGAACATCACCGATCACCGTAACCGGTTCCCGGTTTCCCTTCTTGTCGCGCACTTCCACAACCATGCCGTCTTTGATGCCATTGGCAAAGATTGTGGCCACGTTGTCCTTGTCATTGACTTTCAGAGCAATTTTGACATCTTCCATATGTGCCTCCTCTTACTGCGGAGCGACTGCCAGGACGCTGACTCCGTCCGGAATGACAACGACACGGGCATCTTTCCCCTTGATCTTATATGCAATGGCCAGCGCTTCATCCGGAGTTGAAGCCGGGATCATGTTGCATCTGCGGACTGTTTCCGGATCCAGGTAGGTACTGACCAAGATCACTTTATGTTTCTTCAGGATGCGGGCATAGATCTGCGGGCACCACTGTTCAGGTATGGTCTCCTTCGGCGGGATCTTGGCGAGATACGCATCGATCTCTTCCGGGGTGCCCAGCTGGATCAGTTCGGCAAAGTGGGTTCCGCCCATGCCGTCCACGCAGCTGCAGCACATGATGATGACCCCGTCCTCGCCGGCACAGGCCTCAGCCGTGGCGACCGCCTTCGGGCTCTGGTACAGGTTCTGATCGAGCGGATAGCCGCCGTTGCTGGTGACGACAATATCCCCGGTCACCGGCGGACATTGGGACAGCTTCCGGATAAAGGCCACGCCTTCTTCATGCGCCTGTTCGAGATCTCCGGCCCAGGCGGCGATCACTTTCTTCTCCGCGTTAAGGGCCACATTCAGGATGAACTGCACATTCACCATGCGGGCGGCACATACCATATCCTCATGGATCGGATTATGCTTCAGCACACCGGTCTTGGCATACGGGCTGGCAATGGCTTTGTAGGAATGGTTTTCGTTGACGGTCTCGGCGGCACAGATCCCCGGCAGGATGCTCTTGCGGCCGCCGGAGAAGCCGGCAAAGAAGTGCGGCTCGATAAACCCTTCGCAGATCAGCAGGTCACACTCTGCCGCCAGTCGGTTCACATGGAATTCCGCCCCCGAAGGCAGGCCTCCCATATTCACAAACTGATCCGATTCAAAGGGCATGTTGATGGCGATCTTTTCGTTGTCGACGATCTCATCCCCGAACATGCGGCGCTGTTCTTCCTCGGTTGTCGGCCGGTGCAGCCCGGTCGCAATCAGGATCGTGATGTCCGCATCCGGATTGCCGCGGCGGATCTCCGCCAGTTCCAGCGGCAGGGTGATCCGGCTCGGTACGGCCCGGGTATGATCGCTGGTGACCAGCACGATTTTTTTCTTTCCCGCTGCCAGTTCCCGCAGCGGCTTTGTTCCGATCGGATGTTCGAGGGCTTCCCGGACGAGTTCGGACTCGGTTTTACCGGGCTGATATTCATCCAGTTTGGCCGTAATGACGGTCTCCAGATTCTTCTCTGCCACATGAATATCCATTGACGATGTGTAGTAAGGCAGCGCAACTGTTCGTTCCATGCACACTCAGCCTCCGTCTCTATCTGCATTTATGATACTAAGAAAACCAATTCATTGAAAAGCCGTTCCGGGCACGAAAAAACGGACCCTGAAGGAGGATCCGTTTTTATACCAATTTTGAATCGGCCGATTAAGCCTTTTCGTAATGGATCTCGGCGTTGACCTTGCCGGAGTTGTATCTCCAGAAGGAGTATGCCACAGCGACAACTGCCATGACGATATTGCCGATGATGACCCATGTGGCCTGACCACGGGCATTCAGCCAGAAGTTCAGGACGTTGCAGATTTCTGCCAGGATGAAGAAGAACATGACAACACTTCTCGGCTGATGGAATGTGGAGCTGTTCCATTCTTCCGGAATGACCTTTTCCATGTTCAGCATACCGTATGCAACAACGAATTCGTTGAAGCAGCCGATCAGAATGACCAGGGAACCGATCGCGTCAATGTTCATACCGGTAATGATTGTAACCATACCGATAACATACAGAACTGTCAGGAACAGAGTCGGTGTCTTCCACTTGGACAGCTTGCCCCAGCTTGCCGGGAACCAGCCATCCCATGTAGCCTGCAGCAGCGGCTTCGTGGAGGAAGCCAGCTGGGAGTTCAGTGTGGAAGCCAGAGCGCACTCAGCACCGGCCAGGATGAAGAAGACAAACAGCGGATACGGCAGGATAGCTCTTGCAGTATTGACCAGAGACTGACCGGCTGTCTGTTCCAGCGGCAGGACACCGGCTGCGACGCATGCCATAACAGCGTACAGAATAGCGACTGCGACTGTGGAAACGATGATAACCAGCGGAATGTCTCTTGTCGGGTTCTTGGCTTCACCAGCCAGGTTGGCAACGATGGTAGCACCGCCGGTAGCGAAGGTCAGCAGCGAAGATGCCTGCAGAAGACCCATGATACCGTCTGTCATCCATTCGCCTTCTCTTGTCATGCCGGCCCAGTCAACCTTGCCGATACCGAACAGTGTGAAGACGATCAGGGCAATAACCAGAGCCGCGACGATGATGTTCTGGATCGCAGCGAATTTATCAACACCGAACAGGTTCAGGACATAGAACAGTGTCAGGATGATGATCGCGATGATCATTCTGTTGCCCATGCCGATCAGACCCATCAGGTAGTCAGCAGCGGACAGCGCATACATAGCCAGGGACAGCTGACCCAGAGTGGCGATGATGGTGTAGAAACCACCAAGCTTCTTGGAAACCAGCAGCTGGACGATTGTGTAGGCACCGCCATTCAGACGGATTGTCGAGTTGATGAATACATACGGGACAGCTCTGAAGATGGTCAGGAATGCAGAAATAATGAATGCGATTGGAACGGACTTACCAGTCATGGCGATGGCAGCACCTGTCAGAGACATGATGCCGGCACCGATGATCTGGCCGACCGAGGCAGCCATCAGGTCCCAGAAACCAAGGACTTGTTTAAGCTGGTGTTCAGAATTAGACATAAACTTTTTCTCCCCTTTGTTATGTGTAATATATATC
>JAFWEA010000235.1 GCA_017543005.1 Solobacterium sp.
AAGGTACTTGCAGACAAGCTGGCAGACGAAGCCGGCATGACAAAGAAGGCAGCTGCCGAGACAGTCAATTTTGTTTTTGATGCAATGGCAGAACAGCTGAAGAAGGGCGGCGAAGTCGATATCAACGGTTTCGGCAAGTTCTCCGTCAAGAAGAGAGCAGCCCGTCAGGGAATCAACCCGCAGACCAAGGAAGTTATCAAGATCAAGGCTGCCAAGGTTCCGGCATTCAAGGCCAGCAAGACCCTGAAGGATCTCGTCAAGTAATTATAGATAAAGACGAATATACGAAGACAGCGTTTGCGAAGACGCTGTTTTCTTTTCAGTTGACGGCACCCTGTCCTTTGGTTATATACTTTGAAAGAGTTATAAAATAGGAGGTTTCCCATGAGCCGTCGTTTTCTTGCCCGGAAATACAACCGTGATTTCCCGCCCGATGCCTTCAGTTCCAGTGAGCCGGCCCCGGCTGACACCATTTATCTCAATATCGGCGATCCGGACATTCTGACCCCGAAGGTGATCCTGGATGCGGCTTTTGCGGATGCCTATGCCGGGCATACGAAATATACCGATACCAGGGGCTATCCGGAACTGCGGCAGGAGATCCTGAACTTCTGGCGGAACCGGTATGGTGTGGCCCTGCAGGATGAGAATATCTGTGTCACGGCTTCGGGCCAGTTCGGCATGTTTGTGGCCTGTCAGACGGTCATTGATCCCGGGGATGAAGTGCTGATCATCGAACCGTACTTCCTGCCGTACTACGCAGCTGTCGAGATGGCCGGGGGTGTGCCGGTCTTTGTATCAACACGGTTTGAAGAGGGCTTTGCGATCAAACCCGAACGGCTGGAAGCGGCCGTGACGGAGAAGACAAAAGCGCTGATCATCAATAACCCGAACAATCCGACCGGGGCGGCCTACAGCCTGGAAACCCTGGAAGCAGTGGCTGATTTTGCCAGACGGCATGACCTGCTGGTCCTGGCGGATGATATCTATACTTCGTTTGACTACACAAAGCCGTTTATCCCGATCGCTTCGCTGCCGGGCATGTTCGAGCGGACCGTTACGGTCAATTCCGGCTCCAAGAACTTTGTCATGACCGGTATGCGGAGCGGATCGGCAACCTCGTGGCGGACGCGGACATCATCAATGCCGCAAAGATTTATGTCGAAGCCACCACCTATTCCTCCCCGTCCATTTCACAGCGGGCCATGCTTCATGCCTTCCGGCATTTTGAGGAGTTCGAGCAGGACGTGGCCGGTGTGTTCAGGGAACGGGTGGAGTATGCCTATGCGCGTCTGTCGGCGATGCCGTTCATCGAAGTCCTGCCGGTTCAGGGGACATTCTATATCTTCCCCTGTGTCAGAAAGAGCGGTCTGGACGGGACAGCTTTTTCAGCCCTGCTGATGGAACAGTGCCACATTAAGGTGATTCCCGGCGGGGAATTCGGCCCGAGCGGCAGGGATCATATCAGGATCTCCTGCACGGTCAGCATGGATACCCTGAAGGAAGCCTTTGACCGGATGGAAAAACTGAAATTCTGAAAAAAAAGCGACATCTGTCTGAGGCAGATGTCACTTTTGACTTCAATTGATTTATTTTGCCAGCGGCTGTTTGTCGGCCAGCTTGAGGAAGATGAAGCCCAGGGCGAAGAAGACAGCCAGGGAAGCGACCGCAATGTTGATCGTGCCGCCGGCCAGCTTGACCCAGGCGATGACCGCCGAGCCCAGGAACGAGGCACCCTTGGCGAAGATATCATAGATGCCGAAGTATTCACCGGAATTCTCAGCCGGGATGATTTTCGAGAAGTAGCTTCTGGACAGGGACTGGATGGAACCCTGGAAACAGCCGACCCCGAAGGCCAGGATGCCGAAGTGCAGCAGGGTCTTCAGGGTGAGCGCATACAGGCAGACACAGAAGTAACCGACGATGCAGACGAGGATCAGTGTAACAGTATCGTATTTCTTCGAGAGTCTGGCAAAGGTCAGGGAACCGCCGAAAGCGACCACCTGGGTGGCCAGCAGGAAGACGACCTGACCGACCGTCGGCAGACCAAGGTCGGTGCCGATGTTGATGCAGTTGTCGATGATCGTGCCGACCCCGTCGATATACAGGAAGAAGGCAATCAGGAAGAAGAGAACCTTCTTGTCCTGGGTCGCAATCTTTTTCAGGGTGCTGCCGATTCTGGCAAATACCTTGCGGACCGCGCCTTTTTCCGCTTCCACATAATTGATCTGGTGATAATTTTTGATCAGCGGCAGGGTGACCAGCAGCCACCAGATGCCGGTGACGCCGAAGCCGATGATTTTGCCGACCTGCGGTGAGAACAGCATCAGATCTTCACTGAGACCGCCGCTGACGACATAGGCAACCATGGCTACGATGAACGGAATGCAGGAGCCGATATAACCCCAGGCATAACCGTAGGAGGAAACTTCATCCATCCGGTCTTCCGTCGTGACGTCATTGAGCATGGAATCATAGAAGGTCAGGGAAGTGGAGTAGAAGATCTTGGACAGCACATAGATGACAATGAAGGCTGTCCAGCTGGCGGCGAAGCCGTTGAGAATACAGCCGGCCACACCCAGTGCTACAGCGGTGGTGAAGAAGATCTTCTTCATGCCCTTATGGTCAGCCAGGGCCCCACAGACAGGCCCCAGGATGGCCACCACGACGGTGACAACGGCAATGGCGATGGAATAATAGGCAGTTGCCTGATCAGATGTGATCTGGCCGGGTGCCGTACCGATTGCCAGATCCTTGAACCAGATCGGAATCAGCGAGCAGGCAAGCATGGTGAAGGCAGAATTGCCGACATCATAAAGCACCCAGGCACGTTCTGTTTTTGTCAGATTTTTGAACATAAATCCCCCGGTTATACTGCTTGTGCAGAAACACTTCTTAATAAAAATAATAATAGTTTCAGCCGGGTTTGACAATGTACGAAAAGATGTACGGACACTGCGGTGACAGAGTCACAGGCCTCCTCTATAATGGAATTGAAGATCCAGCAGCCGCATTATATCCGCTTTGCCTGTACAGGCAGAAGGGACAATGATCATGAGTAATCCGGAAAAGAAAACACCCTGGCCGATGATTGCGATCGGCCTGTGCCTGATTGCCGCGCTTGCCTTTGGAATGGGCACAATGTTCGGCCGCTCCCAGACCACTGCCACCCCGGAATCCACAGCCGCTTCATCAGGCTCCGGCATCCATGTGGTCGGATCGGTGGATGCCACCCCGAAACCCACAACTGCCCCGTCAGCTCCGGTGATTACGGAAGCCCCGGCAACCAGTTCAGCCCCTGTCTCGGAACCGGCCCCCGGCTATACCCCGGTACCGGAACTGAAGCCGGCTGAAATCATCATGAAACACGAATTCTGGCAGGATGCTGACGGGAAGATGGCCCTCTGGGTGAACCAGAGCACCGGTTCAGCCGACTTTATGTATAAGGATGAAGTGTTTACCGTCATCAATATCCTGCAGGATTTCGAGGATACCATTGACGGCTTCTACATGAACAGCAGCCTGATCATGGAGGCGACCAACGGCGGCTATGAAGCATCCGCCGGCCTGTACTGTTTCCAGGACGGACCGCAGGAGTTCATCCAGGCCTGGTTCGGGGAAGACAAGGTAATCCTGCGGCCGGTGGATGAGAATCCGTTTGCCAAATTCGCCCAGTAACGCAAAACAAAAACCGCATGAAGGAAAGATCTGTTCTTTCATGCGGTTTTGAAATAAAAAAATGGTGGAGCTGACGAGACTCGAACTCGCTACCTCATCGCTGCCAGCGATGCGCTCTCCCAGGTGAGCTACAACCCCATTGCATGGATATTCTACATGATCTTTTCAAAAAAATCCATAGTAATATTACGCAAACTTGTGATAATATTATTAGGCACATGTGCTTGTAGCTCAGCTGGATAGAGTACTAGCCTCCGAAGCTAGGGGTCAGGGGTTCGAATCCCCTCAAGCACGCCATCAGTCAGGACAAGGCGGCCCGGATTGCCGCCTTTTTTTGTTGAAAGACAGCACGCTGTACCGTTATTTCTTTTTTATCCGCTATTCCCGAATAATGGACCGTGGGTATCATGCTATGATTAGAGCATGGATTACCGTTACAAGGCATTCATATCCTACCGTCATAATGACCGGGACACCGCCGTGGCAAAAGCGATCCAGCAGGGTCTGGAACGTTTTCATATTCCTGCATCAATCAGGGAAAAGTATGGCATGGAACGGATCGGACGTGTGTTCCGGGATCAGGAGGAACTGGAAATTACCAGTGACCTTTCAAAGAAGATCATGGATGCGCTTGATGATTCAGAGTACCTGATCATCATCTGTTCGCCGCATTACACAGAGTCACGCTGGTGCCTGCTGGAGGCGGAAACATTCGTCCGTACCCATGACAGGGACCATGTGATGTGTGTGCTTTCGGAAGGGGAGCCGCCGGCTGTCTTTCCGGAAATCCTGCTGCAGGACGGGGCGGAACCGCTGGCCTGTGACTGGCGCATGGACTTCCGGGACGCGAACCGGCTTGAACTGCCCCGGCTGGCCTCGGCAATGATCGGCTGTACCTATGATGAACTGGTCCTGCGCCAGGAGAAGTACCGCCGCAGAAGGCTGATATCCGTTCTCTCGGCAGCGGCGGTTCTCGGCACGGCAGCCATCTCATACCTGCTCTGGAGCAACGCAGCCATTGCCGGCAGCTACCGGCAGTCCCAGATCAGCGAATCAAGGCTTCTGGCCAGCCAGTCCCTGGCCGCAGATGAGCGGGTGGACCGGCTTGCGGCATTGCAGTCTGCCCTGGCAGCCCTGCCGTCAGAAGACAGCCGCCGGCCGGTGACAGATGATGCTGTTTATGCGCTGAGCCAGGCGGTTTATGCCTATACGGTCCCGTATCATATCCGGG
>JAFWEA010000018.1 GCA_017543005.1 Solobacterium sp.
CATGATCCGCTGGATTGCCTGTGATTACTATGAAACCCCGCTGAGAAGCCAGCTGCTGTGGCTGCTGAAGTGCGGGATTGCGACCGGTCTTGGCATGGCCACCAAATGGACAGCCTGCTACAGTGCTGCCGGTCTCGCCGTGATCCTGTTTGCGGCCCTGTTTGTCCACTGGCGCAAGGCAGCCCGCTGTCCGGACCGGAGTGAGCAGAAACAATTGAAACAGATCTTTACGAAGAACACGGTCACAACGATCCTGCTGTGCTTTGTCTTCTTCATCTTCATCCCGCTGGCTATTTATATCCTGGCCTACAGTTGGACACCGATCTGGCGGGATGGCTGGAGTGTGCTCAACGTATGGAATCATACGAAATACATGTACGACTACCACGTCAATCTCGACGCTACCCACCCGTATCAGAGCACCTGGTACATGTGGCTGCTCGATATCCGGCCGATCTGGTACTACTCGGGAACTTTCTTTGAAACCGTCCAGCATACCATTGCCTGCTTCAGCAATCCGATACTCTGCTGGTGCGGCTTCATCGCGGCCATTTACACAGGCATCTCCTGGTTCAGAAACAGATCCGAAGCAGCCTTTATCATCCTGGCCGGGTATCTTTCGGCCCTGCTGCCCTGGGTGGCGGTGGACCGGTGCGTATTTGCCTATCATTTCTATCCCACCAGCATGTTCATGTTCATGGCCATGGTTTACATGTTCCGTCAATTGATCCGGAAAAAGCCTGTCTGGTCGAAGGTACTGACCGGCGTGCTGGTGCTGGCCGCCCTGGTCTTTGTGCTCTATCTGCCGATCACGACCGGGTTCGGTACATCCCTTAAATACATTCATATGCTGGAATGGCTGCCCAGCTGGTATTTCGGATAATGAAAGAGAAACGCGGAAACAACCTGTTTTTCCTGCTCTATGCCATCGGACTGGCACTGCTGTTTGTGCTGCCATGGCTCATGAAGGATCAACTCGGTATTGAGCATGATACCTTCTTTCATCTTTCCCGGATTGAAGGCATGGCCCGCTCCCTGCAGGCCGGCCGCTTCCCGCCGTATATTTATCCGTACAAAAACAACGGTTTCGGCTATGCTGCACCGCTTTTTTACTGCGACCTGTTCATGGTCCTGCCGGCCCTGCTGTATCTTGCCGGGGTGCCGCTTTCCTTCTGTTATCAGGGCTTTGTCTTCCTGGTAACCGTCTGCACAGCCTATACAGCCGAGAAGCTGGCCTGGCGGCTGAGCCATGACCGCCGGGCTGCCCTGGTGACCGGGGCGGCATATTTGTTTGCCAATTATCGGATCACAGATGCTTATGTGCGCAGTGCCTTGGGGGAACTGACCGCAATGATCTTTCTGCCGGTGCTGCTGTCGGCGCTGTATCTCCTGCTGGAAAAACAGGATGAAAGCAGCGGGAAACTGCTCACATTGTCTTTATGCGGACTGATCTTTTCGCATAACCTGACATTCATCATGGCGGTGGTGCTGCTGTTAGTCTTCGTGGCTTTGTATCGGAAAAAGATTTCCCGACAGATCTGGCGGACCGGTTTCAACAGTGTCCTGAAAGCCTTTCTGTTAACGGCCTGGTTTACCCTGCCGATGATCGAGCAGCTTGCCAGCCAGCAGATGTATCTTTCCTGGTATGCCGGCGGCAGTGACCTGGCGGCGCATGCGCTGAAACTGTCACAGTACTTTGTCAACCGGACGGTCTTCGGCTACAGCGGCCTGCAGTACGGGCCGGACATGCAGATGACGGTCAACCCGGGATGGGAACTGATGCTTCTGCCGCCGCTCTGGCTCCTCTTCCGTCATCAGACAGAACATGCTGTCTTTATCAGAAGATGCCTGATGGCCGGCTTGGTTTGCCTGCTTCTGCCGCTGAAATACATTCCCTGGGATTATCTGGTCTTCCTGCGGGTGCTGCAGTTTCCCTGGCGGCTGATGACCCTGGCCACCGTGCTGCTGACTGTGCCGCTGGCTGTGATGCTCTCCTGCCTGCCGAAGCAGCGCACCCTGCTGCAGTATGCCCTGCTGGGTATCATCCTGACCGAGGGCTGCCTGCATGTGCTGCCGGTGCTGGACCGGTCATTTACCATCGATTCATCCACGCAGTATGCCGATATCACGGAAGGCAGACTGACCGATCCGTACTACTCAGCCACGTACATGCGTGTCGAGCTGGCCGGCGGGGATTATATCCCGATCGGTTCCCCGGACTTCCGCGGTTTTGAACCGGTGATCCGGGATGAAGCCGGATATGATGTCGGTATCCCGTACACCCGCTCCTATGACAGCCTCATATTTACCATGACCGATGAAACCGGCACCTACCTTCTGCCGGTTATCTGGTACAAAGGCTGGCAGGTATACAAGGACAATGAAGCCTTGCCGACGCAGGCAGGTCAATACCGGCTGGTCAGCTTTGAAACAGCCGGGCCGGGAACGTATACCTGCCGCTACACCGGTACATTGATACAGAAAACAAGTCTTGCCCTGTCACTTTTCAGCGTGGCCGCCCTCATTCTGCTGAAACGGCGGCGCCCGGCGGCAGTATAATAACTCTATGAAAAAAAGAAGACGTCTCAGAAAATCTGCAGTGCTTATCATCCTGCTGATCGCGGTCCTGATTTCAGCCGCCCTGTTTTTCCTGCTGCATAAACCGGCCCCGGTGCCTTATGCGGCCAGTGTGCGCGATGTGAACTTCGATCAGGACTGGCTGTTTACCCTGGCTGATCCTCAGGATGGTGCTGATCCGGCTCTGGATGACAGCAGCTGGCAGAGTGTCACCCTGCCCCATGACTGGGCCATCACTCAGTCCTTCACCACGGCCGGGGAGGCAGAAAGCGGCTTCCTGCCCGGCGGCATCGGCTGGTACCGGCGCCATTTCACGGTTCCGGAAGAATGGCAGGACCAGGAAATCATTCTGGATTTCGGCGGCATCTACATGAACTGCGACGTCTATGTCAACGGTGCGAAACTGGCCTATCATCCCTATGGCTATACTTCGTTTGCGATTGACTTGAGCGATCATCTGAACATGGAGGGCGACAATGTGATTGCCGTGCGGGTGGATCATTCCGTTGCCAGCAGCCGGTGGTATTCCGGCAGCGGCATCTTCCGCCACGTGACCATATCCGCCCTGAACCCGGTCCATATCGGCCGCTATGGCATCAAACTGACCAACGATGCAAACACTGCCCTGCAGGCTGAGATCACCCTGGATAATCACAGCGGTAAAGATCATAAAACCGAAATCGTATGCCGCCTGCGGACTCCGGACGGGAAAACCGCAGCCGAAGCCACGCAGGACAGTTTTGCCGCAAAGACAAACAATCCATCCGTCTGCACATTGACCCTGATCCCGGATGATATCCGGCTCTGGAGTCCGGATGACCCGTATCTCTATACGGTTGAAACCGATGTGCTCTCCGACGGGCAGCTGCTGGATCATACGGAAACACCCTTCGGGTTCCGTGAGACTTCCTTTGATCCAAGCAGCGGCTTCACGCTCAACGGTCAGTCCATGAAACTGCAGGGCGTCTGCCTGCACCATGATCAGGGTGCCCTCGGGGCAGTGGAAGATGAAACCGCCCTGGCCAGACAGCTAGATCTGTTAAAGGACATGGGCGTCAATGCCATCCGTTCCACCCACAATCCGGCTTCCGATACCCTGCGGCGGCTGTGTGATGAAAAAGGCTTCCTGCTGATTGAGGAAGCGTTCGATACCTGGCTCTATTCCAAAAACGGCAACTTCTATGACTACGGTGTCATCTTCAAACAGGAGATCGCCGCAGACAACACGATCCTCGGGACATCCGAAGGCGAACTCTGGGCCGAGTATGATGTGCGCGAAATGGTGCGCCGGGCCCGCAGCAGCCCTTCCGTTCTGGCCTGGTCCATCGGCAATGAGCTGATGAACAACCATGGCGGCGATACCTCGGAATATCCCTACTGGGCTGAAGAGATCACAAAGTGGATTCTGGCCGAGGACAGCAGCCGGCCGGTCACCGTCGGGGACAACAACACACTGGAACAGAGTGCGCATCACACCGCATTGGATGAAACCCTGGCCGCCAACAACGGCATCATCGGTCTCAACTATGCCCATGACAGCCAGTATGACAGCATCCACGCCAATCATCCGGAATGGTGCCTGTATGGTTCGGAAACCGCTTCGGCCTATTCTTCCCGCAGCACCTGGTACACCGACGGCATTGACCGCCGGGCCTATGAAATTACTTCGTATGACAACGCGTATGTCGAATGGGGCAGCAGCGCGGAACAGGCCTGGAAGGATATCATCACCCGTGATTACGTGGCCGGGGAATTCATCTGGACCGGCTTCGACTACATCGGTGAGCCGGAACCCTGGAACGGGCATGGCACCGGGTCGGTCAGCGGGGATCAGCCGCTGCCGAAATCATCCTACTTCGGCGTCATCGATACCGCCGGCTTTGTGAAGGATTCCTATTACTTCTACCGCAGCCAGTGGAACCGGAATGATACAACCCTGCATATCCTGCCGGACTGGAATGAAGAAGATATCATGATCAATCCTGACGGCATGGTCAAAGTCATCGTCTACAGCAATGCCCCATCCGTCGAACTGTTCCTGAACGGGGAATCGCTGGGCCGCAAGACCTATGAAACAAAAACAACCGCCCTGGGTTATACCTGGCGGGAATGCGAAGGCCATCTGTATTACACCTGGAATGTCCCGTATACGTCGGGCACCCTGCAGGCTATCGGCTATGATGATAACGGTCAGAAGATTGAGAATACCACCGGCCGCAGCACCGTCAGTACATACGGCACACCGGCTGTCCTGGTGCTGAACCAGACCACTCCGGCTGTCGAAAACAAGCCGGTCTATGTAGAAATCATCCTGCAGGACGAAGCCGGCAATGAATGTACAGGTGCCGCAGACCACCTGCAGATCAGCGCAGAAGGTGCAGTGATCCTGGGCACCGACAATGGTGATCCGGCAGATATCGACCGCTATGTACCGGAAGATCCATACTATGCCGAACGGAATCTCTTCCGAGGGCATGCCCTGGTCATCCTGCAGAAAACCGGCACAGATGCCATCATCCGCGTCAGCACCGGCAATCTTCAGGCGGAATTATCCCTGAAAGAGTAAATGCTGTTCCCTCGAACAGCATTTTTTTCTTATTCCCCGTACAGGCTTCTGGCCGTCTGGCCGGCCCGGTCAGCCAGGTATTCACCGCTGACTTCATAGCTCATACCGAAGACCCAGGCCGCATCATACGCCCCGTCGGCACTGTCGGCTACCCCCTGCAGCTGGGACAGGACACCGGAATAAGCTCCGTTGAGTTCCATGTTCATGAACTGCAGCTGGCCGGCAATCGTCGTATAGTCCAGCCCGTTGGCCCCGCACCAGTTCATCAGGTTCTCATAGCGGCCCCCGCCCCACTGGCATAAACCGTAGTATCCGGCCGGATTGAAGGCCTGCGGGTTGCAGGAAGACTCATGACGCATATGGGCCACAATGCCGCAGGCGGCTGCCCGGTTGAGTCCCATTGTCCCGGTGATGTAATTCATAATCTGTTCCTGGGCGCTGCCGCCGGATAGATTCACGGCCGGGGCCTGGGTCGGTGCCGGGGTTTCAGGCTGCGGCTGTGGGGTTGAAACCGGAGTAGGTTCCGGGGTTTTCTCCGCTTCCTTAACGGTCACCGTAAAGACCGCAGAGCTCTCATTGCCGGCCTTGTCCATAGCGCTCACTGTTACACTGTAGACACCGCTGCGGCGCACATCAATGCCGCCCTTGACACTGTAGGTGCCCGGCGTCAGGGTATCGCTGTATGGCAGGGTGCCGTCGGTTTCGTCCGCAATCGAGATGATATTGTCATCAATCCCGTAAGTCTCCCCCTGCATGATTTCCACCTGCAGGAACTTCAGCTGGATGACCGGCGGGGTTGTGTCGGTTTCTTCTTCCGGTTCGGCGGTCGGCGTTGGGGTCGCTTCCGGTTTCTTTGTCCCGGTAACGGTGACCTGGCAGTCTTCCTGTGTCCTCAGACCGTTCTGATCCGTTGCGATGATTGTCACATCATAGTTGCCCGGCTCTTCCGGATCCAGCTCGCTCACGGCTGTCCATGTACCTGCTTTTTCTTCCGGATCATAAGGCAATGGCCCGTCTACCGGATCGCTCACCTCTTTGACACAGCTTTCCGGATCAAAGGCCTCTCCCACCGGCAGTTCAATTGCCTCTTCTCTCAAAATGATGACCGGGGCGGCAGTATCCTGAATGCTCACCATGACCGTAAAATCCTGTGTCATTGTTTCACTGTCTGCCGGCTTCAGCGACACGGTAAACACCGCTTTCTGCCAGCCGGTCTTCATCATGTCCGGTGCGCTTTTGACCGTCAGTTCGCCGTTATGCGTCACCACAACCTGATCCGGATCAAATACCGCGCCGTATTCCTGCACCGGGGTCAGACGGGTTTCGAATTGAATCTCCGCCGGCTCTGCCGTTTCCTTTGCAAGCTGTGGCAGGAACTGTTCATACAGCCGGAAATACCAGACCGCACCTGCGGCGGCAGCCAGCAGGAAAAGCAGGACCAGCCAGGGCCAGCGCGTTTTCTTCTTCGGCATGATGACGGCCGTCTGAAGGCCATCGGTTTTTTCCGGATTACTCATCCATAAAATAGTAACAGGATTCCCATACACTGGCAAACCGCATGATAAAAGAGGCTCATTGGCCTCTTTTATGTTTTATTCGGTTCTCAGTTCGGCACCGCAGCGCTTGTGCAGGGCCTTGAGGATGCTTTCCATCTTCTGGTCGATCTGCTCGGATGTCATGGTGCTGTCATCGTTGCCGATCCAGAC
>JAFWEA010000236.1 GCA_017543005.1 Solobacterium sp.
CGTTGATCGTGGAAGCCCCGAAGTCATCCAGGGTTGCCGGCAGGGTATTCGCCTGGGTCGGCACGATTTCGATGTTGTACAGGTAATTCGTTACATCCTTGAGCTCAGGCTGCCAGCCGGCCGCCGGATCCACTTCAATGAGGCCGGCTGTTTCCAGCAGTTTGATGGCGCGGCCGCCGTTGGTGGCGTCATCGGGAATGCCGATCTTGACCGGTTCGGCTTCCTTTTCATCGGCAGCGGATGATGATCCGCAGGCTGTGAGTGCCGCTGCGAGAACGGCGGTGAGCAGGGCTCTGGATCCTTTTCTGATTGTGTTCATTTCTTATTTCCCCCTTTTCTGAACAAGGCTCTGTTTGTTGTTTTCGCGGCCAGTGTATTGCCTGCCGTCTGCATGACCGATACGATGATCAATAACAGGATGACACAGACATTGACGATATCCTGATGGTGCAGGTTCTGGCCGTAGTTGATGGCGAAGCTGCCGATCCCGCCGGCCCCGACCGCGCCGGCCATGGTGGTCAGGCCGATCAGGCTGATGGCGGTGATGGTAATCACCCGGATGAGGTTGGGCACGGCTTCGTGCAGATAAACCCGTAAGACAATGCCGGCGGTGCCGCTGCCCATGGCCCGGGCCGCTTCCACCTTGCCGGGATCCACGGTGGACAGCGCCGATTCCACCTGCCTGGTGAAGAACGGTACACACCCGAAGCACAGCGGGACAATCGCGCCCTTCACCCCGATGGCGGTCCCCATGATCAGCCGGGTGAACGGGATCAGGAAGATCAGCAGGATGATGAACGGCACCGAGCGGAAGATATTGATGAAGATATTGAAACATCGATAGAGCGTCCGGTTTTCCCGGATTCCCCCGGGCCGGGTAATCACCAGGGTGACTCCGAAGAAGAAGCCGATGAGCAGGGAGATCGCCCCGCCGATCAGGAACATCTGCAGCGTGGCCAGACAGCTTTCAATGAATTTGTCCCAGTAGGCTGCCACATTGGGAAACCAGTTTTCAATCCACGCCATTGAGAATCACCTCCACTTTGACATTCCTTTCTTCCAGATATCTGATTGCCTCATCCACGGCCAGGGGATCCCCGGTCGCCTCGATCAGCAGGCCGCCCAGCGGCATATCCTGCAGGATTTCCACGTTGGCCAGGATAATGCTCATGTTCACATTGAATATTCTTGATACTTCCGAGATCAGCGCCTCCCCGACGCTTTCCCGGCCATAGGTCAGCCGGATCAGCCGGGTATCGGGTGCCGCCGTGATGAAGCCGCTCTCCTGCAGCCGGGTTACATTGCTGAGCCCGAACGACGCCCCGACGAAGCGCTTTGTACTGTCAGCCTGCGGGTTGGCGAAGACGTCATAGACATTGCCTTCTTCCACAACGCGGCCGTTTTCCATGACCGCCATGCGGTCACAGATCGACTTGACCACACCCATTTCATGGGTGATCAGCACGATCGTCACGCCCAGGCGGGTATTGAGTTCCTTCAGCAGGGCCAGGATGGATTCGGTCACATCCGGATCCAAGGCCGAGGTTGCTTCGTCACTGAGCAGGATCTTCGGGCTGCCGGCCAGGGCCCTGGCAATGGCCACCCGCTGTTTCTGCCCGCCGGAGAGTTCGGCCGGATAAGCGTCCGCCTTGTCGGAGAGATCCACCAGTTTCAGCAGTTCCTGCACCCGGACCTCGATCTCGGCTTTGCTGCGGCCGGTATACTGCAGCGGATAGGCGACATTTTCGGCTACGGTGCTGCGGTCCAGCAGGTTGAAGTGCTGGAAGATCATGCC
>JAFWEA010000237.1 GCA_017543005.1 Solobacterium sp.
AGATCTGCGACATTGTAGTTTTCATGAATCATTTTGAACTTCATCGTGTCTCCTCCTGCTTCAGTTCCCAATGTGTTTCGTTTGCCGTATCCAGCAGTACTGTCCCTGCCGGCACCCCGATGTCTTCACGATACCGGTTAATTACACTGCGGTCATGCCAGAAATGCATCGGCAGCACATAGCGTGGATGGCAGACCGAGAGAAACAGCTCCATGCCTTTTGCATAATTGTCTTCCAGACGGTCATCCAGAACCGCAAAGGCGATATCAATCGGTACACCTGCCAGTTTCCCGATCTCCCGCCGGAAAACCGTTTCCTGTTCCGCCAGCCATTCCGGATCTTCCCCGGGCCAGTCCCACCAGTGAAGATCACCGGCATGATAGAGTGTCCCCTCTTCTGTCTTAATCAGGTAAGCCACGCCCTCATCCGTTGACAACAGTGTCTCTACCGTGCCCAGGCCTTCCACCTCATATGTACAGTCAGCGTCCATAAACACTACATCAGCACCGGCCGGAACAGCCGGATTCCCTTTTATATCAAATGAAAGAATATATTTTGTCCTGCTATGCCTGCCGGCAAGTGTAAAGATCTCCGGATTGAAATGATCGCCATGGACATGGCTGGCAAAGACAAACAGCATTTTTTCTTCGGGCAGCCGGCTCACAAAGGAAAGATCACCGCGGTAATAATCAAACAGCAGCATAACCTTATCCGTTTCAACAAAGAACCCGCTGTGGCCCAGATAATCTATCTTCATATGCTTATCATACTTCTAATATGCCTGCATGTGGGCTATATTGCCTGACTCTAAGCTCCGTCTTTTATCGATACACATTTGATGTCCTCCCATGACCCATTAAAAACAAAAAACTGTTCCAAACTCCGTCTTCCTTGTGTATAATTTGTAAGTGCCTCAGGCTATGTGCCGGCATAGCTCAGCTGGCAGAGCAACTCATTCGTAATGAGTAGGTCGCTGGTTCGAATCCGGTTGCCGGCACCATTAAGAAAAAGACCGTAAATATGCGATTATTTACGGTTTTTTTGTTTTATTTTCTGATCATAGCCTTGGTTTCTCGTGGAGACATTCGTTCATTTGTGCAACAAATTGTGCATTTTTACTGATTCATGTCTTGCATAATGGGAGACACGACATTGCAACCCCTGCAATCACATAGTCCTAAATACCGTAATTATCTGACCGGCTATTTCCACCATATCAACACAATCATCTACTTCCTCTTGTAGCATCCTTCTGACAAGTAAGATTTCGTAAGTTATATGAAGAGTTATCTTGGGAAGAACGTATCACTTTGCATGATCTGATTCTATATGAAGTCGGCCAAATATTTCGCAGTTATATGACTGATTCGGATTTACAAAAAGAAGTCAAAGCATTTACCAATTTAAAGACGAAACTGACCAACATCTCCTACACGATAGTCTTCTAATTGCGAACAATGTTGATATAGAAACCATTGCACGCAGGTTAGGTCATAGCAATATGGCAATTACACTGAACCGATACGGACACGCCCTACCATCTCAAGAAGAAAAAGCCGTCAACGCTTTACAGACAATGCTTGATATTCAACCCGAAAAACCCGACTTCATACAGGTTAAAGGCATGGCATAAAGCCATGTTTTTCTTGTGCAACATTTGTACAACAAATATTGGGAAAAGATTTGGGACGATCTATAACGCCATAAAACAATTGAGGAGATAATCACACTGATTTATGCATAAATATACGGATAATCAGATGACAATCCGATATGACCCAAAATGATATACAAAATGATCTGTCGCTTTCGTAATGAGTAGGTCGCTGGTTCGAATCCGGTTGCCGGCACCATGGTCTGAATACCGCACAGTCTGTGCGGTTTTCTTATTGTCTGACTGTCATCCTCGGGCTGCTTTTATGTTGGTGATGACCTGGCTTCTGATGCTGCTTGTCACCTTATTGCAGATCGAAGATATCTCCTCCACAGATTCACGGCATTCGTTCATTACCCATTCAAGAATAACATTGCGGATCATGCCGATCGCCGCAATCAGGATATAGTATGTCTCATTGTCTATTGTCGGATAATTGATGTTGATGGCTTCCCGCATCTGAAGGAACGCTGTATTCTCCAGATTTGCCTTCATCATGAGAATAAGCAGATCCTTTTTTTCTTCCATCTTCTTGATGATAGGATAAAACAGATCTTCTTCATTATTGATGGCCTTCCAGACTTCATCATTGAGAAAAGCAAGATTTTCCCTGATAAATTCCGCAAGGATCTCGCTGAATGAATTGTAATTCGAATAATACGCTGTCCTAGATACTCCCGCTTTTCTTACCAGTTCCGTTACCGATATGTCTTCCATTCTTTTGCTTTTCAGAAGCTCCAGCAGAGCCGTCTGCAGACATTCTCTTGTAATTCTGTTGGTTTCCTTATTGGATAATCTGATAATGTTACGTTTCTCCAATTCTGACTGCACCGGCATTGCACATCCTCCTTATTTTGACACCCCATAACAATTCGTTCGATATTTGTCATTGTCAGCAGGCGTCGCACACATCACAATGATAATGGCTTTACATTTGTAATGCCATAATACCTGTAATGGTGTGGTTTTGTCAAAACAAAGGGGAGGATTAATTATGAACATTAAAACCAGAATGGCAAAATACGGCATCGAACACATGATCGATGAAATCTACAAAGACCCTGAGAAGGGTCTGCGCAAGGTGATCGACTGGGCAGAAAAATATGCAGGTGATACTTTTCAGTCACAGATCAGTCTATTCCGGACCATTATTGAAAATCCGGAAAACCCTTATCATTCATTCTTCATCAAGGTCTTTACCGATCTTGATCCCGGTGTTGTCCGGAAACTGCTGGTGAATTTCTTTGTTTACGCCAATCTCTGTTCCTTCCCCATGGTGGAAGAAAACCGGAAAAAGTATAACTGCAATATCCCGTGGGCAATCCTGCTTGATCCGACTAGTGCCTGCAATCTGCACTGCACAGGATGCTGGGCAGCAGAGTACGGCAATAAGCTCAATCTGACTTTTGATGAAATCGATGACATCATTCGTCAGGGCAAGGAACTGGGCATATACATGTACATTTATACCGGCGGGGAACCGATGGTCAGAAAAGCAGATCTGATCCGTCTTTGTGAGAAGCATGACGACTGTGTCTTCCTGGCTTTCACCAACGGTACGCTGATTGATGAAGCATTTGCGGATGAGATGCTCCGGGTCGGCAACTTTGTGCCGGCCATCTCCCTGGAAGGCTTTGAAGGTGCCACCGACAGCCGGCGCGGTCTCGGTGTCTACCAGCATGTCATTGATGCCATGAAGCTGCTGCGGCGGAAAAAGCTGCCATACGGTATTTCAGCTTGCTATACAAGTCAGAATTATGAATCGATTTCTTCAGAAGAGTTCTATGATCTCATGATCAATGAAGGTGCATATTTCGTCTGGTTCTTCCACTATATGCCGGTCGGCAACAACGCTCATCTTGAACTGCTGCCAACACCGGAACAGCGGATCGGCATGTATCACCGGATCCGGAAGTACCGGGCCACGAAGCCGCTGTTTGCCATTGATTTCCAGAATGATGCAGAGTATGTCGGCGGCTGTATTGCCGGCGGCAGAAGATATCTGCACATTAATGCCAACGGTGATGTTGACCCCTGCGTGTTTATTCACTACTCCGATTCCAATATCCGGGAGAAAACCCTGCTGGAAGCTCTGCAGGGTCCGATGATGATGCAGTATCACGATAACATCCCGTTCAACAGCAATATGCTGAAGCCGTGTCCGATGCTGGAAAACTGCGGGAAGCTTCAGGAAATGGTAAAAGCTGCCGGAGCACATTCCACTGATCCGGAATCCCCGGAAGATGTTGAAAATGTCACGAAAAAAACAAGAGCCTACGCAGATGCCTGGTCACCGGCGGCCGACCGGCTCTGGGCTGAAAGCCAAAACAGACAGTAAATGAATGACTACGTAATCCTTACAGATGCCGCCGCAGATCATGCGGATATCATGTCGTCTTTCCCCGATATTATTCCCATGCAGATAACCATGGACGGAGAAGAATTCCTCTATGGCTGCGGCGGTATCACCTGTGAGGAATTCTACACCCGGCAGAGAAACGGCAGTCATGCCCGGACATCACTGATCACCCCTTCTGTTTACTATACTTATTTTGAGAAGTATCTTTCTCAGGGTCTCGATATTTTTTATCTCTGTTTTTCTTCAGGAATGTCCGGAACATTTCAGAGTGCCGTCATGGCTGCCGATGATATTGCCGGCCGCTATCCGGAACGCAGAATAATCTGTGTGGACACGAAAAACGGTTCGACTCCGCAGGGATTTCTGGCCCGGGAAGCGATGCGCAGGAAACTGCAGGGATGTCCCATGGAGGAACTCGCATCCTGGGCGGAACAGCAGTGTCTGAGAATCGGCGTCTGTTTTACCGTAGATGTCCTCGAGCATCTGGTTGCCGGCGGCCGGCTGAACCCGGCAGCCGCAAAAATCGGAACTGCACTGCATATCAAACCGTTTTTGACCATTGATGCAGACGGCCGGCTCAAAGTCATCGGTGCTCCAAGAGGGACAAAGGCCGCCATGAATGCCATGATTCAAAAGATGTCCCTGGAATGGACACCGGATATCAGCAATTATGTTCTCATCTGTCATGGGGATGATCCGGCAAAAGCAGAAACTCTGCGCCGGCATGTACAGGATGCTTTCCCTGAGGCGGAGATAGAAGTCGGTCAGGTCGGGGCAGTCATCGGCACCCATACCGGTCCGGGAATGATATCCCTGTGTTACTGGGGAAAACAGCGCTGAATCAAACGAAAAACTGCTGCGGCAGTTTTTTTTCATATTGCCGTCATGGTTTCCGGGCAGTATATATGCTGACCTTTCATGGCCAAAGCAGTCTTTTCTCCATGAACCCATATGCCTAGACCGTCAGCTTTCATACAGGTTTTCCTTTCAGATGATGCCGGCCGCAAAAAAAACTCCTGTACCAGGATACAGGAGGCTGTGTTGATTTTGACTTTTCAGGATACGTGTACTGCGCCCTGAATATGTCCTTAATGCGGATTTTACAGTCCGAAAGACCGCAGAACGAAGAAGTAGCCGAATGTGAAGAATGTTGCGACAACGACCATCGGGGCGACTCTCGGAATCAGGTCAGCCAGGGTGATCTTGTAATCTTCAGCACACAATGTCAGACAGATGTGGGTCGGAGCAACCTGCATGATGATGTAGGACATGCTCATGCACAGGACGAAGATCGACAGAACCGATCCGGTCGGCCATGTTTCCATGATCATCGGGATGCACAGGACGTAGATTGCCTGGCTGCCGCCAATCAGCGGTCCGATGAAGAACAGCAGAGCAAAGACCAGCCACATCGGGATCGGCAGCATTCCGAAGTACTTCGGCAGCAGCTGGACGACGCCGGTTGTTGCCAGAAGCTTCGAGAATGTCATGACCGCCAGTGTGTTCAGGATCAGCTTCGGCTCAAACGCAGTGATGAAGAACGGCTTGATTTCCTCAAATGTAAACTTGCTGATGAAGAAGTTTCCGACCACAACAATCAGGACAGCCAGCCAGACCGGCGGGTTGAAGATCAGAACGATGGCAATGGCCACGACAATCGGCCAGATGCTCTGAACCAGCAGCTTGGCATAATAGCTCTTCGGCTGATCCGGAACCATGCCGGTATCCTTCGGAATCCGGCGCAGATAGACGATCCAGCCGGCCAGGAACAGAACCAGCACCATTGGCAGCATCGCCGTAACGAAGCCGCCCGGGGTGACCCGGCCGCCGGTCAGGGTAATCGCAATGAAGATACCCGAATATGTCGGCAGGAACGCTTCCGAGATATGGCGGAAGAAGGTTGTGCAGGCTGCTTTCTCATTGGTTGTCAGGTAATCACCGATCGCTTCACGCACAATCGGTCCGCACAGGATAACGGTAGACGCAGCCGGCAGGCAGCCCAGCAGGAACGGGACAACCGAGGCATTAATACGCCGGTTGTTGAACAGGCCGCTCATGGCCAGCTGGCAGCCGGACAGCTGTTTTCTCTTTTCCATCATCCGCTGCAGGAAGGTTATGAAATACAGGACAAGCACCGCCCGGACCGTATTGGTCCCAAGCAGACCTTCCTTGACGGCAGGCAGCACCCATTCCATCGGCAGTCCGTAGATCACAATGACAATAACGCAGGCGATTGCCATCGTAAGATTGAGGGGTTTACGCAGGATCATCAGCATCACAATCAGAAAGGCAAAGAGACCGGCCATTTTCAGCAGTGACAGTACTTCAGGATTCATAGCTTTTTTCTCCTTTTTGGCAACAAAGACAATAACAAAAGCCCGGTTTGCCGTCAATAATTATATATTTATTTCTATTTATTCATATAACTTTTACTCTATATTTTACATAGTAAGCAATTATGTTTGCGGTTATCCGGCCCCAACAGTGCTACAATGGACAAATCCGAGAATTATTTATACAATTTGCACCGGATTAAAACGCATTGTATTTCCGTTAAAGTCACTGCATGGAGACAAAGTATGTTTAAGAACTATTCGAAAGATCAGCTTCTCGTCCTCATCGGTACCTGTCTGTACTACCTCGGGCTGGGCGGGTTCCTCTTCAACAGCCAGACTGCTGTCCTGGCTTCCGTCCGCTCTATCTATCAGTTCCCGATGACCCGGATCTCCATGTATACGAGTTTCGGCTATGTTGCCAGCATTCTCGGGGCAGCACTGCTCGGACCGCTGATCTTCCGGCTCAGCCAGAATCTGAAGAAAGCCTACTTTATCGGCATGTATATCTGCGGTGTGCTCGGCTTCCTGTTCCTGGGATTCTTTGCGACAACGCCGCTGTTCTATATTGCCCGGTTCCTGATCAGCCTGTCCGTATCCACGATTTCAATTATTGTCTCCTATGTGCTGAACCAGTGGATTCATACCAACGTCGGTACGGCGATCGGCCTGGCCTCGGCCTTCTCGGGTGTGGGCGGGATGATTTCCAATCCGCTGTCGGCTTTCCTGTTCGGGATCTTCCCGTTCCAGCAGGGCATCCTGGTCCTGATCCTGTTCTCGGCCATCTTCACGGTCCCGTCGTTCTTTCTGATCTTCCGCAAGCCGATTCCGGAAGCGGTACCGCCCATGGGCAACAAAAAGGCTTCCGCGGCGGATGATCACAGCCACGATCATTCCCTGCTGATCCTGATCATGCTGTTTGCAATTGTCGGAGCACCCCGGATCGCCAGCCTGTTCACCAACTATCTCAGCATCTTCGCCGAAAGCATCGGCTATTCCTCGTCCTTCAGTTCTTTCCTGGCCTCGATCCTGATGTTTGCCAATATCACCGCCAAGTTTGCCTATGGCTTCCTCAGTGACAAGGTCGGTACCTGGAAAGCTTCGATCCTCTGCCAGATCAGTGTCATCGTCGGTGTATCGCTGTTCCTGTTCCTGCCGCAGTATCCTGCCCTGATCGCCATCGGCACCCTGGGCTACGGCATGTTCTACGGGCTGACCACCGTGGCCATCAACCGCATGTGCATGGCTGCCTTCGGCTTCAGCGGCACAAGGAAATACCAGGGCATGGTCACCAGTGTTGCCAGCCTGGCCGCGGTGATCGGTTCCCCGGCCATCGGTGTGGTCTATGACAACACCGGCAGCTTCAACCTGCTGTTTGCCATCCTGCTGGTCCTGATGGTGGCGACCATCATCCTCAGCGTGATCACTGCCAGGATGCGGCCGGAAGCCCCGAAGACAGCGAAATAAGCTTCTGAACCACGATAAAAGCCATCTGCTTTCTACGAGCAAGATGGCTTTTTTACGTTTACTGCGGAATGACCGTATTCGGATTGAGTTCGTTGTTGATCTCCATGCCGGCCACCTTCCAGCCCTCGGCGGTATTCAGGAAGGTCATCTGATAACCGATGTTCCATGTCCGGTGCACTTCACCGTTGTCTGCGAAGTAATCGAAGACGACATGGGCGACAATGGTGTCATCATTCTGATACGCAGCCCGCAGGACCTGTTCATTGGAGAATTCATGGACCCGGTGGGCTGTGAACCAGTAGTTCTGCAGGGTTGTATAACGCTGATACCAGGAAGAACTGGTCAGGGCAATCGCAGCCACTTCACCAAGCGAAGCATCCTGCGCCGGGTAACTGGCAATCAGTTCCCCGTCCCGGATCATTTCCGCCTTCAGGGCTTCATCCGTTACCGGGCGCCCGGCCAGATAATGACCGGTGATGGGATCCTGCACCAGGACCAGCTCGTCCGCTGCCGGTTCCGACAGCAGGCCGTCCAGCTGATAGAGATCCACCCGCGGCACCTTGCTTTCGTCTGCAAACTGGAAGCCGTTGGAAGCCGGGACATTCTCTTCAATGATCAGATCACGCGAAACGATCTCCCCGTGAATCACCAGGGCCTCCCCGGCCGGTACTTCGACAAAGGCCGTACGGTCCCCGGCCAGCGGCAGACCTGCCTGCCAGCCCGCCTCGGTTTCCTTCAGCACGATCTCCGCCAGATACTCATCACCGGAATACAGGCCGCAGGCTGTGCCGGCACACTTTACCGCCAGACTGTCACTGCCCCACTTTGCGATGATTCTTTCCACCATGTCCGTATAGGCACTCTCCGCATCCATGGAAGGCTGGACAGCCATGGTTTCTTCATACAGAGAATGATAATCCCCGCTCTGCAGCTGTTCGAGCAGCCGCTCCGTTGCGTATCCCGGCATGGAGGCGTCCGCATTCTTGAAGGAACCGGAAGCCGAGCGCACCCGCACCTGGCCCAGGATCAGAATCACGGCCGCGACCGCCAGCAGGGACAGAAGCGCCGGAACTGTCTTGATCTTTTTCCGTTTCATTTTACTCTTGCCCCCTGACCAGAATGACTGACGGCAGACTGCGTGAATCGTACATGGATACCGGATAGTGGATATAGCGGTCATCATAGATCATGACCGAGGAGTTGCCGCCGTCCAGATTACCGGCGTTGACCGCCCCGTAATCCTGGAAGATCTTGACGATGTCTTCGTATTTGGCACCGAACGAGGAAGGTCCGCGGCCGTCCACCACCAGCAGCAGGAACGTGCCGTCTGCCTTCTGGCCAACGGCTGTGCGCGGATTGAGCATGTTCAGGTTATCGGTTCCCGGCCGGTATGTGACAACCCCGTTGGTCAGGAAGGTCGGGCCGAACGTCACGGCCTCAACCACACCCATGTCGAGCGCTTCCTGGCCGGAGCAGGTGGTGGTGATCAGCCGGTGATCTTTTGTAATGCCGACGATTGGCTGCGGGGCCCCGCCGGAGATCAGCTTGCCGTCAATGATCGTAATGCCTGCCGGAATACTGCCATTGCCGGTGCCGCCGCTGTCCTCAAAGCCGCCGCCGTTGATGCCGCCGGCCGCCTTGTGCAGGGCCACATAGTCTTCCAGTTCCGGTGCCTCAGCCCCGGAGCCCATATGCGGGTTGACCGCGATATAGACCTGTGACGGATCCTCGACGACCATCATGTAGCCTTCATAGGTACCGGCATAGATATGTTCGATGACAATGCCGTCGCCGTTGCCGTCGGCGCTCTCCGGCGCCAGCAGCTGCCGCCAGGCCGGTTCCTTTGTCTCGGCTGCCGCCGCTTTTTTCCTGATGCGCTCTGTATCCTCGGCATTGAAAAACCGTTTGGCAACCCTGTATTCCAGGCTGCTTTCATCCAGCTGCCGGAATTGTTCCTCGCTGTAAAGCCGGTGGTCGCCGGTGTACTTTTCCCGGTAGTAGGAATAGCCGGACCAGCCCAGCGTCACAATGACCGTCAGGGCCATCAGCACCGCGAACAGCCAGGCAGGCATCCCCTTTTTTCTTCCTGTTGTCATAATCCCCTCTGTATTCTTCCTTGTATGCAATACAGGCCGCGTCCTGAATCGCGCGGCCTGCAGGTTCTGTCTTTTCTGTCAGCGGGTCAGTTCATCCGGCGGGCTTCCGCCTTCTCCGCATCCTTGCGGCCGTAGAGCAGTTCCACCGGGATTTCCGCGCCGCCTGCCGTATTGACCAGATCATTGTCAATGATCAGCCGGCGGTCCTTGCCGGTCACCGGTTCCAGCAGCTTGTATACAACCATTTCCGCCTGATTGTGCGCCTGTTTCTTCAGTCCGTCCAGGTTGGCGTTTGTCTCAACGTCTTTCCGGGCTGCCTGCACCGCCGTATTGATATCTTCCCGGCGGTCCCAGTTGAACAGGGCAAAGTGCTCGTCATAGAACTTAAGGCTCGATGTGTCCACATCGATGGACTGGATTTCCGACGGCGGCAGGACAACCCGCACTTCCGAATTGTTAACGGAAACCCTGGCCTTGGACAGATCGATGCCGGCTCTGACATTCGCCCCGTATACCATGGAAAATGATTTCCTGGACAGCAGCGGAATCGTGCCGTTTTCATACTTGACGAGGCCGACATATTCCAGATTGCAGGTGGTCAGATCACTGCAGTTGGACAGCCGAGACTGGATAAACGACAGTGAAAGCCGATCCTTCTTCCTGCGGTTTGACAGTTCCCTGGTGATCCAGACACCCAGGATGACCCCGAGCACCAGCACCAGCAGAATAATGATCAGATTTTTACCCATGGAAACTCTCCTTCCGAAGACATTTCTATTGTAGCATTGCTTCAGCGGCCCTGAACAAGCACCTCACGGAAGGCAGCCTCGATTTCCTCGCGGGTTGCCCGGTAGGTTCCCTGAATCATTTCCGGCCGGCCGCCGCCCCTGCCGTTGAGTCTTTCGTTCAGCACCTTGCCCGCATCCCGCAGACTTACGGTCTGGCTCAGCAGGATGTAATTGTAGACATTCTCTTCGCTGCCGTTGGTATACATGGCACAGACGACTGCCTTGCCCTCTTCCATCAGCCGGTTTCCGTATTCCCGCAGATCCACCGGCCGCACATCCTCGGCATAGTCGATCACCAGGTATTCCCCCTGCGGCAGGGCTTCTGCCTTCAGAGCCAGATACCGCTGGGTCAGCGTATTGATCTGCCGGCTCTTTTCGCCATCCGACTTCTGCAGGGCCTTGACGGCATCGGCGGTTTCATAGATCTTCGCCGCCAGCAGGTGGGAAATATCGGCATTCTGTTCGGACTGCCGGCAGTAATCCCGGTAGGCCCTACCGCCGCACAGCAGCGTGATCCGCACCCCGCCCTTGCGGTTTTCCAGGGCTGTGCATTTGATCATGCCGACTTCACCGGTCCGGCTGACATGCGTGCCGCAGCAGGCACAGATATCGCACTCCGGCACTTCAACGATTCTGACCAGGCCGCTCAGTTCCTTCTTCGAACGGAATTCGAGATGCTTCAGTTCCTCATCATCCGGATAGGTAACCTGAATCGGCATATTCTTCCAGATTGCCCGGTTGGCTTCTTCTTCCAGCACCATCAGTTCTTCCCAGGTCAGCGGTCCGTCAAAGTCAATCAGGATATTGTCCGCCCCGAGATGGAAGCCGACATTTTCATAGCCGTAATGACGGTGAATGATGCCGGACATGATATGTTCACCGGTGTGCTGCTGCATATGGTCAAAGCGCCGTTCCCAGTCGATGACGCCATGTACTCTCGTCCCCGGGGTCAGCGGTTTATCAGTGTAGTGAATGATCACATCATCCCGCTTGCGCACATCACTGACCACTGCTTCATCCAGCATGCCGTGATCAGCCGGCTGCCCGCCGCCTTCCGGATAGAAAGCCGTGTCATTCAGGACGACTTCAAAACCCTTTTTCCCCTCCGTGCAGGAGATGACTTCCGCATCGAATTCCCGCAGATACGGATCTTTGTAAAACAGTTCGTTCATTTGTTCCATGGATATTCCCTCTTTCCCTGCCGATGTTTCTGTCGTTTAATGCTTAACCGTACCGCCGGCTGCCCGGATCGCACCAAGGGCCAGTTCCAGCGTCGGATCGATATTCGGATAATCGAGATGATAATCGGCGAAAGCCGGCGGCAGTTCCGTGCAGCCCAGCACCAGCACCTCGGCGCCGCGGGCCAGCAGATGCTCGCAGGTCTTCCGGAAAGCACCCGTATCAAAGTCAGTGCGGCCGGCCTTGACGCCGTCGTAGATGATCTCCATGACCGCTTTCTGATCTTCCCCTTCCGGTACAAGCAGTTCAATGCCGCTGTCGGCAAACGTCTTCTGATAGATGCCGGTTTCCACCGTACCGTCGGTGGCGAGAAGTCCGGCCCGCTGAATGCCCCGCTCTTTCAGGGCGTCCCTGGTCAGGGCAATCATATGCAGCACCGGTACATTGACTGAAGCGGCCACCTGTTCATAGAAACCATGGGCCGTATTGCAGGGCATAACCAGCACCTCGGCCCCGATGCTGACCAGCCGCTGAGCACTCTTTGTCAGTTCCGGCACCGGGTCCTTACCGCCATGCAGCAGTGCTTCCGTCCGGTCGGGAATGTCGGTATTTGAATCAATGCACACCCGCAGATGTTCCTGATCTGTCCGCGCTTCGGTGTGCAGGATAATCTTCTCAAACAGATCTGCAGTCGCCAGCGGCCCCATGCCGCCGATGATGCCAACAACCTTTTTCGTCATTATCTTTCTCCTGTTTCTGTTCAATTATAACTGAATTCAGAACGAACTGAAAAGGAGCACTGCTGTGCCCCCTTTTTCTGTCTAGAGATCTTCGGCAATTTCATCCCGGCTGAGCCGCTGGGTATGCTTCGGGGCCGGGACTGCATCCGCGGCCGGATAGCCCACCGGGAACATCGCCACCAGGTCATAGCCCTGCATGGCCGGGAAGAGTTCCTGCAGTTTCGGCGCATCAAACCAGCCGACCCAGGTCGTGCCTAGGCCCAACTCCTCGACTGCCAGCATCATCTGGGTGGCTACAATCGTCGCATCCACATCGGCGAAGTTCCGGCCGTCAAACTGCCGCACCCAGGCGGTGTCCGGCTTGCCGCCGATCACAAACAGCACCGGCGCATCAAAGTGGCAGCGGGTCACGGTCCGGGCTTTTGCCAGTGCTTCCGGTGTCCGGATGACCCAGATGCGGAACGGCTGGGCGTTGGTCGCAGTCGGCGCCAGCCGGCCGGCTTCGATAATGGTTTCGATTTTTTCCGTCTCAACCGGACGGTCAGCGAATCTGCGGCAGGAATAACGCTGCCGGATAAGTTCCATGTAATTCATCCCTGATACCCCTTAATCAATTTATAGGTTGGCGAAACAATGCCGGAAGAAGGATCCAGCTGATCTTCTGTCCGGGAAAAGCCCAGGCCGCTCAGGCATTTTGCGGCCGCGCTGTTGTCCGGATGGTGCCGGGCGATCAGGGTCTTCACCTTCAGGACATCAAAGGCATAGCTGATAACCCGTCTGGCTGCTTCGGAGCCAAGGCCCTGGCCCCAGTATTTCCGGAACAGATAGAACCGCAGTTCCATCGTGTTCTTTCGTTCACTCGGCTTCATGCCGCAGCAGCCGGCCAGCTCACCCGTTTCTCGGATGTAGATCGGCCAGTACTGCACGCCGTATGTATTCTGATTCTCTGCTTCCCGCTTCAGCAGATCCCGGATCTCCTCATCCGTAAAAGGTCCGCCGTCCCGGGCATATCTGGTTACATCTTCATCCCGCCAGAGCGTCGCGACCAGATCTGTGTCATTTTCTGTCCAGACCCCGAAGCCGAGCCGGTCTGTTGTCATAAAGTACTGTTTCATAGTCATTATCCTCAGTGCGGCAGGAACAGTGTGTTTGGTTTGCGCGGGCCGAAAGTTTCCTGCAGTTTCGGGGCCCGTTCACTGATGAATTCGCGGTTCACATATCTGGCCCCGACCGGGCAGACACTGACACAATGCAGACAGGCGATGCACTTTTCCGTATCCACATCCTGCACATTCTCCGGATCGATGGCTTTCTCAGGGCACTCCTCCGCGCAGATCATGCAGGCAATGCAGCTGTCATCGGCCCGCGGCGGATTGGCAAAGGGTTTCTTCGGCTTGTAGGGATAATTTCCCGGCACCTGCAGTGTTCCCGGCTGATCCAGAGAAGCTCTGATGCTTGCGGCGAAGGCATGCAGATCCTCGATATCCGCGGCATCCGGACGCCCGCTGGCATACATGCGGAAAATGGAATGTTCCGCCACAGCCGCAATGCCGGCCCGTACATCAAAGCCCGCTGCCTCCAGCAGATTTTTGAGTTCCAGCAGAGCATCATCAATGGCCCGGTTGCCGAAGACCGCCACCGCCACGGCTTTTGCCCCGTTGCCGGTCATGTTGGCAATATGCCGGGCTGCCGTCACCGGGACCCGGCCGCCGTACACCGGGATGGCCGCCACCACGAAATCTTCCGGACGGAATGCCCGGCTCCAGTCCATCGTGCCCAGGGTCAGGAAATCAATGGTTTCATAACTGCCTCCGAATCCCTCCATCAGGGCCTTCACCACTTTTTCCGTTCCGCCGGTCGGGCTGAAATATGCCGCATATACTGTCACAGCAAAACACCTCCTTTTTCATGTATGCAAAACACGCTGAAGACCGCAGCCTCCAGCGTAAGATCCGTTCCGGTTATTCACCGTCATTATCGAGAACCTGAATCAGTTCTTTCTGAATCTGCGCTACCCGGTCAATCGCTTCTTCGACCTGCCGGCTGGCTTCCGTTATCTTGTTCTGTACCAGAAAATCCATGATCGGATTATCAAAGAAGTAATCCGCAAACCCGAGAAACTGATCCGTATCCAGATCAATCTCATCAAACAGCCGCAGGTCATTCAGTTCCCGGCTGAAATTGCGCAGGGCATCCCTGGCCTGTTCCATCTGATAGCGGGCTTCCTTCATATTGTTGCGCTTGATCATGGTAATAAGCGGTCCGCCGCCGATGATATCCACAATCCCCCAGCGGCTGGCCTTGCTCAGATAATCCCGGGCACTGCCAAGATACTCAAGCGCAACATCGGCCGCGTCAATCGCTTCCTGGATTTCTATTTCTTCATGTTCGGTAAGCATATGCCGCAGCTCCTTTCCGCTTATTGCAGGCGGATTCCTCCGACCTGTATGGATTCATCATATTCTGTAATCTTGGTTTTGTACTTCTCATAAATCATATCATGTCCGGGCAGATGGGCATCATCCAGTTCATCAAACGGAATCACTTTAAAGTTGTAGTATCCCTCATGATAATACGTCCAGAACAGGTCTGCCTTCGCATCGGAAACCTTCACTTCGGTATGGTCCCCGGTAACGGTCTTCGTAATGGTGACCGCCCCGTACATGCCGACCAGATTCGGTTCTTCGATCTGGGCACTGACCATGTTGCCCATGGCGTAGTAGCAGATCGTATCGTCAATCCATTCGATCGGCTGGATCACGTGCGGATGGTTGCCGATGATGATGTCAGCACCGGCGTCATGCAGCTGCCTGGCCAGGCTGCGCTGTTCATCATTGGCCTCCATGGAATATTCCGTGCCCCAGTGCATGGCCACGATGACAAGATCGGATATTTCATTCGCCTGCCGGACCTGGTTCAGCAGTTCTTCCTCCCGGCCCGGATACACATTGACCAGGTATTCCATCCCCGCCGGGGCATACAGGCCGTTGCAGCCGTAAGTCCATGACAGGAACGTATAGGTTATGCCGTTGACTTCATAGACCGGGATTGCCTGCTGTTCTTCCCATGACAGGTATGTCCCGGCCATGTGCACGCCATGTTCCGCTTCCTGCCGCTTCCAGTATTCCACCGAACGGCGGATGCCCTCTTCATCCTTATCAAGAGAATGATTGTTTGCGGTCGATACCAGATTGAAGCCCATGCCGACCATCGCGTCCCCGACTTCCTGCGGGCTGTTGAAGCGCGGATACCCGTGCAGGCCCAGCTCCGTACCGCCGAGAATGGTCTCCTGGTTGTAGTACTTCAGATCATAGCCTTCCGAAAGCCGGCCGACATTTTCCAGAATACCGGAAAAATCATATGTGCCGTCACCCTTGTCCGCATCCATCCACACAGTGCCGTGAATCAGCGCATCCCCGGTCAGGAACAGCTTCGCCGTATAGACCTGCGGCTCCGGTTCCGGGGTCGGGGTTGGCGGGGCAGCCGTCTCCTCCGGTTCAGCCGCCGGCCGCAGCAGCCGGTAGCCGACACCAATGACCAGAAGTCCGCACAGAACCAGAAAAAGCAGTGCACTTTTCTTCAGTTTTCGCCGTTTTCTTTTTGCCATAATCTTCTCCTACTATACAGGATATCATTGAAAACATTTTCATGAAAATTGTTTTGACATTTGAAACTCCATGATTTAACATTTCACCATACAGGAGGAAAGGTCATGTACAGATTCACAACGATGCATCACCATCATCATCACGTTATCGACCGGTCCTCTGTATCGGCTTCTTTGTGATGATCTGAAGAACGCTGCCATAATAGAGTCAAACCGGTCCGGGATATCAGAATTCCGGGCCTTTCTTTTGTTAAAAACCATGTCATGTATGGAGGAAAGAATCATGAAAAAGACATCTGCAAAAATCATCCTCAGCCTGGGCCTTACCGCCATGCTGGCTGGCTGCTCCTCTTCCGCTCCTGCCGCCGCTTCCGATTCTCCG
>JAFWEA010000238.1 GCA_017543005.1 Solobacterium sp.
ATGGTGCCGGACGCTGGCCAACGGCATGCTGGCACTGCAGTCGGTGCTGGACCTTGACCGGTTTGCCATCGGCGGCGGGATCAGCCGTCAGCCTGCCCTGCTGAAAGTGCTCAATGAAGTCACCGATGAACTGTATGGCGGGCTGGCCGAGTACTACCCGCAGCACCGGCCGGAGATCATTGCCTGCTCCTTCGGCAATGATGCCAACCTGATCGGGGCGCTGTATCATTATCTGTACGAATAAAAAAAGATCTTGCGATCTTTTTTTATGCTTTCGGTTCTTCCGCCGGTGTTTCCGGCTGTGCTTCTTCCGCCGGTTCGGCCGGGGCTTCCGCCTCAGCCGGTTCAGCCGCAGGCTGCGGTTCTTCCTTCTTAACAGCCGGCTGATCATAATCATCACCCAGGGTAATGATATTCATGGTGCTGTGATCCGGCTCGGCGATTTCTTCAAAGGACGGTTCCGGCTTTACCGGTTCCGGTTTTCTCACCGCTTCCGGGGCAATCACTTCCGGTTCTTCCGGCTCCGGCGCATCCAGTTCCTTCAGGAACCGGCGGATCTTGCCGGACAGGTAGACAGCCGAGAACAGATCGGTAATCCCGCTGTAAGCCAGGCCGATGCCGATCAGCTGATTCTCTGATAAATACGGAATCTTGATCTGGAACATGATCAGGGCTGCCATGGCGATAGAAATAACCGCCATAATCAGATAGGTCCATGTATGGGAATAGCCGATGCGGCCCGCATCAATCCCGTCCTGCAGTTTCTTCACACCGCTGCCGGCAATGACCACTGCCAGGATAAACGGCACCAGCGGTTCCACCGCCTGCATCTGATAAAACACCAGGCCGCCGACCAGGATCATGACGATGCCTTCCACGAAGTCATTGCGGAAGAGCGCCGCCCTGACATCCATCAGGAAATAGAAAACAATCAGGATCACACCCATGGCCACACAGCCGATGCCAAGTACCTCGCAGATGACATCCGGATCGGTCTGCGGATACATGAACAGATAGACTCCGGCCGCAATGTACAGCAGCGCTATGAACAGCGATGACCACTTGATATTCTTCACAAAAACCACCCCATATTCTGTATTTAAATATAGCGGATTCAGCGGGTCAAGTGAACCCCGGAACATAAAAATACCCCGGAAAATGATCCGGGGTATTTGTATTACTGATGGAGGAAATTACTTGTAAAGTTCAACAAGCTTCATCAGGTGTTCGTAGCGTTCCTTAGCTGCTGCTTCGTTCGCTGCGAACAGTGTTTCAGCTCTCTCCGGGAACTCACGGGTCAGACGGCTGTAACGAGCTTCGTTCATCAGGAATTCCTGATAGCCGCCGGCCGGAGCCTTGCTGTCGAGAGTGAACTTAGCACCTTCTGCTGCCGGGTTGAAGCGGAACAGGTTCCAGTAACCGCAGGCAACAGCCTTCTTCATTTCATCCTGGCAGTTGGTCATACCACCCTTGATGGAATGCATTTCGCACGGTGCATAGCCGATGATCAGAGACGGACCATGGTAAGCTTCTGCTTCCCGGATGGCCTTCAGTGTCTGAGCCTGGTTGGCGCCCATGGCAATCTGTGCAACATAGACGTAGCCATATGTCATGGCGATTTCTGCCAGGGACTTCGGCTTGATTTCCTTACCGGCAGCTGCGAACTGAGCAACCTGACCGATGTTGGAAGCCTTGGAAGCCTGACCGCCTGTATTGGAGTAAACTTCAGTGTTGAAGACGAAGATATTGACATCTTCACCGGAAGCGAGAACATGATCTACGCCGCCGAAACCGATATCGAATGCCCAGCCGTCGCCACCGAAGATCCAGACGCTCTTCTTGTTGAGGTAGTCCTTCTTATCGAGGATTTCACGAGCCAGCGTGCAGGCTTCGCAGCCGCAGCCGTCAACGATGCCGTCTTCCAGAGCAGCGGCGAATGCCTTCGCAGCTTCCTGGTTCTTTTCGCCATCATCGAATGTATCGAGCCATGCCTGAGCAGCTGCCTTCAGATCTGCATCTGTGTATTCGACAGCGATCAGCTGACGGGCCTTGTCAGCGAGATCCAGACGGATCTTCTTCTGACCGAGGTACATACCATAGCCGTGTTCAGCATTGTCTTCGAACAGAGAGTTCGCCCAAGCCGGACCCTTGCCTTCCGCATTGACTGTATACGGAGAGGAGGAAGCCGGACCGCCCCAGATGGAGGAGCAGCCTGTAGCGTTGGAGATCATCATGTGATCGCCGAACAGCTGTGTAACCAGACGTGCATAAGATGTTTCAGCACAGCCTGCGCAGGAACCGGAGAATTCCAGATACGGAACACGGAACTGGCTTCCCGGAACTGTGTCGTTGATCAGAGACTTCTTTTCGGTAACATTCTTGACCATGTAGTCGAAGACCGGCTGCTGATCAAGCTGTGTTTCCATTTCAACCATAGTCAGGGATTTGGTCGGGCAGACCTTTGCACAGAGTGCGCAGCCCATGCAGTCCAGCGGAGAAATTGCCAGATTGTACTTGAAGCCGCCTCTCTTGAGGGCAACGATCTTAGCTGTTTCCGGAGCAGCTGCAGCTTCTTCATCTGTCAGCGCGAACGGACGGATTGTTGCGTGCGGGCAGACATAGGAGCACTGGTTGCACTGTACGCACTTTTCCGGATTCCATGTCGGAACGGAAACGGCGACACCGCGCTTTTCATAAGCAGCAGCACCCTGTTCGAATGTACCGTCTTCGTGACCCAGGAAGGCAGAAACCGGCAGGGAATCGCCATCCATACGGTTGACCGGTTCCATGATGTTTCTGACCTGGTTGACCAGC
>JAFWEA010000239.1 GCA_017543005.1 Solobacterium sp.
ACAACCGGGATGCCCAGTTCGGTCAGCTGGGTTGTCAGGTACAGGTTTCTTTCCAGGTTTGTTCCGTCAACGATATTCAGGATCGCATCCGGACGTTCTGTCATCAGGTATTCACGGGCAACGACTTCTTCCAGTGTATACGGAGACAGCGAGTAGATACCCGGCAGGTCGGTCACGATGACATCATCATGGCCCTTGAGCTTGCCTTCTTTCTTTTCAACCGTTACGCCCGGCCAGTTGCCGACGAACTGATTGGATCCGGTCAGCTGGTTGAACAGGGTTGTCTTACCGCTGTTCGGGTTACCGGCCAATGCTATTCTGATACTCATGCGGCTTTTTCCTCCGTTTCGTCATAGATTTCGACCATTTCTGCATCCGCCTTGCGGATGGACAGTTCGTAACCGCGGACTGTCACTTCAATCGGATCACCCAGCGGTGCGACTTTGCGGACATAGATTTCAACATTCTTTGTAACACCCATGTCCATGATTCTGCGCTTTACGGCACCTTCACCATGCAGTTTCTTGACTTTGCAGGTTCCGCCGATGGCGACATCTCTCAGTGTTCTCATAGAAATCTCCCCCTCTAAATCATGATTTTTGCGGCAAGTTCTTTATCCAGCGCAACCTTGGTATTCTTGACGTTTACGATCAGGTTGCCGTTCACTGTGGACACAACGATAATCGGTGCACCCACAACAAACCCCATATCCTCCAGATGTTTTTTTACTTCCGGATTACCGCTCACTTTGCGGATGACATTTGCCTCACCCGGTGTGGCATAGGACAATGGCAGCATAACATTACCTCCAAATCAGTTAGTTCATATGAACTAACCCTCTAACACATTTTAGTTAGGCACATCTAATCTGTCAATTGTTTCCGTTAAAAAGAGCATACCCATGCTAAAATTTCAGCAAGGAGATCGTCATTATGAAAACAGCATTATTCTGGGATTTCGACGGCACCCTGATTTACGCAAACGAATCATTCTATGAATCCTTCCGTGATGCCCTGGCGGAAAACGGCACGGCTTTTCCGGAAGAAGTTCTTTATGATTTCCTGCATGCCCATGTCAGCTGGCATAACCCGGACCGCAGTTTTACGGAGCGGACCGGTGAACTGTGGTGGCAGGATCTGCAGGATGCCATGAAGGAATTCTGTCTGGCCCGCGGCATGAGTGCAGACGCGGCCAGAAATACCGCCATGCGTTTCCGGCAGATCGTCATTTCCCCGGACATCTACCGGCTCTATCCGGATGCCTTAAGCACGCTGAAAACATGCCATGAGCGCGGCTATGACAATTACATCCTCTCCAGCAATTTTCCTGAACTGCCGGCGGTGGCCGAGGCCTTCGGCCTTTCCCCGTATATTCACGGCGTGATGCTCAGTGCCGATATCGGCTGGGAAAAACCAAGACCTGAGCTGTTCATGGAAGCGATGAAGCGGGCCGGGACCTATGACAAATGCATCATGATCGGGGACAATCCGGCCAAGGATATCGCCGGCGGCCGGGCAGCCGGCATGAAAACAATCTATGTACATCCCCGGCCCGGCACCGACAATACCGAATGCGACGCAATTGTCCGTGAACTGAGTGAGATTCCGGGAGTCCTGAAATGAAAAATGTCAGCCGGACACTCTTTATACCGTTATACGGCAAGGCCCGCGTCAGCCGGCAGGGCATCATCCTGCATGACCCGGATGCCGAACGGATCTGGGCGGCAGAAGGGTTTCCTTTCCGCGGCCGGGCAAAATCAAAGTGGCTCGCGTACAATATGGCCATGCGGGCCCGGGTCTTTGATGACTGGACCGAAGCCCAGCTGAAAAAGCATCCGGATGCCCTGGTGCTGCATGCCGGCTGTGGGCTGGACAGCCGGGCGTTCCGCATCCGTCAGCCCTACCGCGAATGGATTGACGGTGATCTGGCCGAAGTCATCGCTGTACGCCGGCAGTACTTTGACGAAACAGCGACATATCACATGCAGGCCCTGGATGTGACCGATACGGTTCAGCTTGAAGCCCTGCCGCAGAGTCCCGTCTGTATTGTGGTCATGGAGGGTCTCTCCATGTATCTCACAACCGAACAGCTGCACACTTTCCTGCAGGTCCTGCACAGGAAGTATCCGGAAATCCATATTCTGATGGATATCTACACTGAATTCGGGGCTCGGGCTTCACGGCATGCCAATCCGGTCAACGAGACCGGGGTGACGCAGCTGTACGGCATTGATGATATTGACAGCCTTCTCAAGGGAACTTCCCTGCGGTTCAAAGCCGAGTACATGTTTACCCCGGACCATCTGATCCGGGAACTGAAGCCGGCGGAACGGGTACTCTTCCACCTGCTGTTTACCGGCGGGATGTACCGGCGGATCTATCGCCTGCTTGAAATGGAATCAGCATCATAGCCACCCGCGGAGGGGTGGTTTTTCTGTCGCGGGCCCGGCTTGTACACTGAACAAAGTAAAACTGCGGTATATACCGCAGTTATTTCCAGCCGTACATCCGGTCAAGCACCTCGTACAGCGGCAGATATGGTTCTGTCATCATCTCCGTTTCGGCGGACAGTTTCAGCAGGGATCGGGAATCCATGTTTTCTTTCCAGACGGGCAGGCCTTCCCGGTTGGGATCACCGCTTTTGGCAAAATCCGCCCAATATCCGGACATGATCTTTGCCAGCTGCCGGTCTGTTTCATCATACAGCCGCGAGCCTGCCGGAATGTTGTCATAGCAGTAGACTTCCTCACCGCTGTGCCAGCTGCCGAGCCGCCCGTTGTCCCGGTCAAAGTAATATTCATAGACAGGGATGTTGTTTTCTGCCGCCAGGCGGTTCAGG
>JAFWEA010000240.1 GCA_017543005.1 Solobacterium sp.
CAATGACCGTGATATTACCGTGACCTTCTCCGAGGCAGATCTGAATAAGGAAATGGCCCTGGCAGATCTGGCCAGACAGGCCGATCATGTCGTGCTGCTGTGTGATCACGAAGGGGACGAGGAAGAAGCCGACATGCGGACCATCTTCCGGCTGCTGAACCTGCGCGATGTGCGCACCCGCTACAGCCTGGCGTTCAATATAACGGTCGAGATGCGGCGGGAACAGAACCAGAACCTGGTTGTTTCCGATGACCATACCGATTTTGTCGTCTCTTCCAACATGTCATCGTTGTTCCTGGCCCAGCTGGCCGAAAGTCCGGAACTGGCTGAGGTGTTCGGCGAGATCCTCTCGAATCACGGCAATGAACTGTATCTGAAAAATGCCAGTACGCTGTTCTGCACCGGTGAGCGCACCGTGGCTGAGCTGCGCATGACTGCCCTGCGGCAGAACTATATCCTGCTGGGCTATGTCAAAGACGGAGAGAGCGTGTTCAATCCCGGCCTGCATGATTCCGTCTATCTGGGCCTGGAAGACAGTGTCATTGTATTAGGGGAAAACTGAGACAGGAAAGCTGCACATCTGTTTTCAGCATGACAAAAGCGCCGGGCTCGGCGCTTTTATGACATATCTTTCGGCTTTGTTCAGACTATGATCAGATGGGACACATGTTCTTCCAGCCACTCCCGGTCATGATCAGCCAGGCCGTGGTCGGTGATGAAGGTGTCGATTTCGCCTAATGATGCGAAGGTCTCGAAATCAAGCAGGCCCAGCTTGGACGAATCACACAGAACAATGATCTCCGCAGCAGAGCGGATCATTGCCCGTTTCACGGCCGCCAGGTCACTGTTGGACGTGCTCAGGCCTTTTTCCCCGGCTGCCGAAGTTGCCAGAAACAGCTTACGGAAATGACACCGGCTGAGTTCTTCCATCACCTGCGGACCGCAGGTATAGTGAAAGCCGCTGCGGATATTGCCGCCAAGCATCCGGAGACTGCAGTATTCCTTTGTCTCCAGCGTCTCCATAACCCGCAGGTCATTGGAATAGACGGTCAGCGGGGCAACCGGGGAGGCAGCCAGGGCTTCGGCCAGACAGGTCATGGTTGTCCCGGTATCCAGCAGAACGGTATCGCCCGGCTGAATCAGGGAAAGCGCTGCTTCGGCAATGCGCTTTTTCTCTTCGTAATGGGAGCGCTCACTGATCAGCGGCTCCCGGACAATCTGCCGGTGGTCGGCCGCCGGTACTGCTCCGCCATGGGTCCGGCGCAGCAGTCCTTCCTGTTCCAGGGCTGTCAGGTCAATGCGGATCGTCGTGCCGCTGACCTCATATTTTTCACTCAGTCCGGCCACTGAGACACTGCCGTCTTCCTGCAGCTGCCGCAGAATCTCACGCCGCCGTTCTTCCGTATAGATTTTGTTTTTCATACGATCATTTTAGCCCTGATCGAAAGAAAACACAATCAAACAAAACCGTAAATTGACAGTTATATGCAATCAAACTAAAATTAAATAGAATCAAACGTAAGTAAATAAAACTTACATGAAAGGAAATGATTATGACGATCACAATCAGGGAAGTGGCTGCGATGGTGGATCATACCAACCTCAAAGCCTATGCAGTGACAGAAGATTTTCAGAAACTCTGCGATGAAGCAAAAGCCTACGGGTTCAAGTCTGTCGCCATCAACACATATCCGGTAAGCATCTGCCGGAAGATGCTCGAGGGATCTGACGTACTCACCGGGGCGGCCGTCGGTTTCCCGCTGGGTCAGATGACAATTGCGACAAAGGTTGCTGAGGCAAAGAATGCAGTCAATGACGGCGCGCAGGAGTTTGACTATGTGCTCAATGTCGGAAAACTGAAAGAACACGATTATGCCTATATTGAAGATGAGATGACCCAGCTTACGGCAGTGGCCCGCAAAGCCGGCATCTGCTGCAAGGTTATCTTTGAAACCTGCTACCTGACCCGGGAAGAGATCATCGAAGCTGCCAAGATTGCCAGCCGCGTAAAGCCTGACTTTGTCAAGACCAGCACCGGCTTCGGCACAGGTGGCGCTACCGTTGAGAATGTCCGTCTCATGAAGGAAAACTGCGGCCCGGATGTCCAGGTTAAGGCAGCGGGCGGCATCCGCACCTGGGAAGCCGCAAAGGCAATGATCGAGGCCGGCGCAACCAGGCTCGGCACCTCCAGCGGCATCAAGATCATTGAAGAAATGAAGGCCGCAGGGATGCAGTAACTGCCGGCATACAGATTGGAGCAGATATGGAAAAACTACGTGTTTGCCTGATCGGCTGCGGCCGGGCAGGCATGATCCATGCCCGCAGCTACATGGGCGGGATCCATGGTGCGATTCTGAGCGCGCTGTGTGATCCGATGGAAGAGAATCTGATCGCCGCAGCGGAAGAGACCGGTGTGGCAAAGACCTGCAGCGACTGGCATGATGTGATGACAGACCCCGACATTGATGCGGTCATCGTCGTCACACCGACCCAGTTTCATCACGATATCGTCATTGCGGCTGCCGAGGCGGGCAAGCATGTATTCTGTGAAAAACCCATGGCATCCACCGAACAGGAATGCGATGAGATGATCGAAGCCTGCCGCAAGCACAACGTAAAACTGCAGCTTGGCTTCATGCGGCGCTTTGACAAAAGCTTCCGGCGCGGGAAAGAACTGCTGGAGGCCGGCACCGTCGGCGATGTGACGATGATCAAGTCCAATACCTACGGTCCGAGTGAACCGAAGGAATGGATGTACAACGTCCGCAAGAGCTATGGTCCGATCGGGGAAGTCAACAGTCATGACTTTGATACCCTGCGCTGGTATGCGGGCAGTGAAGTAAAGATGATTCATGCCATCGGCCATAATTTCCGCAGTCCGGAAAAAGCGGCGGAGTATCCGGAGTATTACGATACCTGCACGGTCATGCTGGAGTTTGAAAACGGTGTTCTCGGCATGATCACCGGCGCGCAGTATGTGCGCTACGGCTATGATTCCAGAGCCGAGATCCTCGGCACAAACGGCATTATCAAAGTCGGAAGCCAGCATGCCAATGCGGCGGAAGCCGTCACGGCTGACCGCATCATTCATGCGGATTCCATGGATTCCTGGAGAACCCTGTTTGTGGATGCGTACAAGGCAGAGGATCAGGCATTTGTCGACTGTGTTCTGAATGATACCGAACCGCCGGTGACCGGCGTCGACGGAAAGATGGCGCTTGTGCTGGTCAATGAAGGTCTGCGTTCCATTCTGGAACATCGTCCGATTTATCTGAAGAATGGAATTCCGGAGGAATAAATATGAAGGCAATTCGTTTATATGAAGCAGGGCATCTGGAACTGGATGACGTTCCGGTGCCGGAAATCGGGGATCATGAACTGCTGGTAAAAGTGCGCGCGGCCTCGATCTGCGGTACGGATGTGCGGATGTGGAAAAACGGCGCGGCCCATGCCTCAAAGGAACACCCGCTGATTCTCGGCCATGAGTTTGCGGGTGATATCGTAAAAGTCGGTTCCGCGGTCAAAGGCTATGCGGTCGGTGAGCGGGTCTCGGTTGCGCCGAATATCGGCTGCGGTCACTGTGATGCCTGTGTATCGGGCAATACGCATCTCTGTGATGACATGCAGGCCTTCGGCGTCACCATGGACGGCGGCTTTGCGGAATACGTGCGCATTCCGGAAAATGCCATCGTCCAGGGCAATATCTCAAAACTCGGGGATGAGATCTCCTATGAAGCCGCAGCGCTGGTTGAGCCGCTGTCCTGCGTATACAACGGTCAGACGCTGCTCGGCATCCAGCCGGGTGACGATGTGCTGGTAATCGGTCTTGGCCCGATCGGCATTATGCATATCATGACGGCAAGGATCCTCGGTGCGGGAAAGATCTATGTCAACGATCTTTCCGCAGAGCGCATTGAACAGGCATGCCGGCTTCTGCCGGGCGTGCTGCCGATTCATGGCGATGTGAAGGGAGGCTTCAAACAATACGGGATCAAGGGCGTTGATGTCTGCATCATTGCGGCTCCGGCCGCCGATGCCCAGGCTGCGTCCCTGGAATACATGAACATGAACGGAAAGCTGCTGTTCTTTGGCGGTCTGCCCGATCATAAGAAGATCGTTCCGATCAATACCAACATTCTTCATTACAGACAGCTTACGATCCAGGGATGCACCCGCCAGAGTATCTCAGAATACCGCAAGTGCGCAAAACTTGTGGATGACGGCCGCATTCCGCTGGATCTCATCATGTCAGATGCGTATTCCATTGAGGACTTTGCCGCAGCATTCGCAAACGCGGCCGCCGCAAAGGGCCTGAAGCACGTCTTCCGGTTTGCCGGGACGGGATCGGAGAAGGTATGAGTGATCATCTTCTGATGGCAATTGACCTTGGCACAAGTTTTATCAAAGCCGGGGTCTTTGATCTTGACGGAACCGAGCTGGCCGTCACGAAAGAAGCGGTGAAAAGCGAGTCACCCGGTCCGGGACAGTTCATCCAGCATGGTGATGACCTGATGGATGCGGTGGAACGCTGCATGAAAGCCGCTGCCGATGCCCTTGGGGAAAACGCCGGGAACATTTCCGTTATCGGGTTTACCGGTCAGATGGCCGGCTTCATGGGTGTAGATAAAGACTGGAACGATGTGACCGGCTGGTCCTGCTCGATTGATACACGATATGTGCCGTATGCGGAAGCACAGAACGCGAAGTTCGCAGATGACTTCTATCAGATCTCCGGCACAAACAGCCCGCTGTTTTCCTCCAAATATGAATGGTTCCGAAATGAATTTCCGGAAGAGGCGAAGCATATTGCCAAGTATCTGATGATCAGCGGCTATGTATTGGGCAGACTCGGAAACCTTCCGATTGAAGACGCTGTCATTGACGGCTCCCTGATCACCTGGACCGGACTTGCCGATGTGAAAAACCGCTGCTGGTCCGGGAAGATCTGTGACGAGCTGGGCCTGGATATGGCGCTGCTGCCAAAGATTGTCCAGTCTTCAGACGTTGTGGCGCATCTTTCCGCTGAAGCGGCCGCCAGGACCGGACTGCCGGAAGGCATCCCGATGGTCAGCGGCGCCGGAGACAAGATCGCCGGCTGTGTCGGGGCTGCCAATCTGAGGGCAGGGGGCATGCTGTTTGAGGCGGCATCCTTCGGGGCCGTCAGCTGTATCACCGAGCGTTATGTGATGGATGATGAAGTGCGCGGCTATGACATGCTGAACGGAAGCACCGCAGGAAGCTACTGCGCGCATTACTATATGCCCGGATCCGGCATCACCCAGGAATGGTTTATCAATCACTTCTATAAACATGAAAATGAAACCCTGCGGGAAGCGTATGACCGCATGGACAGTGAGATGTCAAAGATTCCGCCCGGCTGTGAAGGCCTCTTTGTAATTGGCATGCTTGGCGGCACGGTTATGCCGTTCAACGGCGACCTGCGCGGTGTCTTCATGGGACAGACCTGGTCGCACACCCCGGCCCACTTTTACCGGGCTATCGTAGAGAGCTTTGCGTACGCCCTGAAAACCGCCATCGAACGCATGAATGCGAAGTATCCGGAATATCAGAACCGCGATGCGATCCGGATGATCGGCGGCGGGGCAAACTCGGAAGTGAGTGCGCAGATCTATGCGGATGTGCTCGGCATGCCGGTGGAGACCCTGGACCGCAGTGATCCGGCCCTCTGGGGCGGCTGTCTGCTTGGCGCAAAGGGCATCGGCCTGATCGAAGACATTACCGCCTGTGCCGAAGCACATATTCGCGTCCGGAAACGGTTTGAACCGGATATGAAAAAGCATGCATACTACAGTACCTTGCAGGAACGCTACAACCGGTATATCGGCATTCTGTCGCCGTTATGCCGCGAGATTCAGAAATAAGACTGGGAGAAGATAATCATGGAAAAAGTCAGAGCACTAAAAGCATCCGTAGTTCCGCTTCTTTTCAGGGAGGCGAATGAACGTGAACAGGGCGAGTATGAAGAACAGCTGGGAAAACTGAAGGAACTGTACGGGGACGTTGCGGAATTCCAGGATACGGTGATCGTCGGCGATCCGATTCCGGAATGTGACGCCATTCTCTTTCCGCAGATGATCGGCGCCGGCTATCACTATAAGGAAACCCTGCAGTCCTACAACAAGCCGATTCTGGTCATCACGTCCCGCTTCGGCACCGTCGACATGTGGGACTGGGAACTCATCAGCTACATGCGCAGCGCCGGCCTCAATGTCTTCTCACCGTATGATGTGGAACTCGGCAAGGTCATCTTCCGGGCGCTGGCGGCGAAGACCCATCTCAAAGGTGCGAAATTCCTAATGTTCCAGGATGATCCGGGTGAAGGCATGCAGGCATATATCTTCAAGCGCTTCTACTGGTGGGAGAAGGAATGCACAGAGACAATGGAACGCGTCTTTGGCATCAAGATGATCTACAGCAGCTGGAAAGCGGTAAACAAACGGGCGGATGAAATCGATCCGGCCGCGGCGTTGGCAGAATTCAATTCCTGGAAGCTGCCGTGTGATGAACGTGTCACAGATGAACAGAAGACGCTGATCGGCCAATTGTATCTTGCGATCTGCGAGAAGATCGATGAGCTCGGCGGCGTGGACGGCATCGGGGCCAACTGCCTGAACGAATCGATGTACTCCAGAACGACACCATGCGTTATCTGGAACATGCTGTTTGAAAAGTACGGCATCATCTGGTGCTGTGAAGGGGATACCCTGACCCTGCTGTCCACCTATATCCTGTACCGCTCCCTGGAAGCACCGATCCAGATGACGAATATCTATCCGTTCCTCGTCGGGCAGGCCGCGATCTTCCATGAACGCATCGATAAATTCCCGGATGTGGAAGAGCCGGAAAACCATGCGCTCGGTGTCCATTGCGGCTATGCCGGCTTTGCCCCGCGGATGTTCTGCGGCTGCAAATGGAAGATCATGCCGAAAGTGCTGGCAATTGTCAATGAGAAGGCCACGATGGTCGACTGCGAACTGCCGGCCGGGGACATGGTGCTGGCCAAGATCAACCCGTCATTTGATAAAATTACAGTGATTCCCGGCGAGATCGAGAAATTTGTCCAGTTCCCGAATACGGATTCACTCAATGCGACCCTGCTTCACTACCAGAAGGGTGAGAAGGTCATGGAAGAACTGCCGTCCCACCATCAGATGATCATTGTCGGAAAGCAGAAGGCAAAGATCGTCCAGATTGCGAAGGTGTTTGGCTGGGACTGTGAAATCATCGAGTAACCCGCGGCCCGGCATACGCGTAAGCATCTCCTTCCGGAGAAGAAACAATTCTTACGGAAGGAGATTTCTTTTTCCCTGGGCATGAAAAATCTTCGCCGGAGGCTGTTTTTATGCAGGGGCCGGCAGGTATGATATATATAGAGCAGAAAAGGCAGGTGATCCGATGCCATTCCGTATAATCCGCAACAATATCGCTGCTGTGGAGGCTGATGCCATTGTCAACAGTGCTGATCCCCAGCCGATCGCCGGCGGCGGGGCTGACGGGGCCATCTACCGGGCAGCCGGGAAAGAAGAACTCCTGGCGGCCCGCAAGGCCATCGGCTATATCGAACCCGGGCAGGCGTTTGAAACCCCGGCGTTCAACCTGAAGGCCCGTTATATCATCCATACGGTCGGCCCGGTGTGGCGGGGCGGCAGTCACAGTGAACTGGTCACCCTGCGGCAGTGCTATGAAAACTGCCTGAAACTGGCCGAGAAACTCGGCTGCACCAGCATCGCGTTTCCTCTGATCTCCTCTGGTTCGTTCGGTTTTCCGAAAGAGGAAGCCCTGCAGACTGCCATGAGTTCCATCGGCAAGTACCTGCTTAACCATGACATGGAGATCATACTGGTTGTGTATGATCTGGAATCATTCATGCTGTCAAGGCACGAATATGACAATGTCCGAAGCTATATAGACGAACATCTTGACTATGCGTTCAACCGCAGCAGACGGGCGCGGGAGGAAGTGTTCCATCAGCAGAAGCTGCCGGAAGGCGACACCTTCCAGGAGCGGCTGTTCCGGCTGATCGACCAGCGGGGCCTGACGGATCCCGAAGTATACAAGAAAGCAAATCTCGACAAGAAACTGTTCTCCAAGATCCGCTCGGACAAGAATTATCATCCGAAGAAAGATACAGTCATATCCCTGGGCGTTGCCCTGAAGCTGAACCTGGCCCAGATGCGGGATCTGCTGGCCCGGGCGGGCTATGCTTTCTCACCCGGTGACCGGCGTGACCTGATCATCGAATCATTCTTCGCCCGCGGCAACCCGGACATCTATGAAATCGAAAGCATGCTGTTCAGCCTGGGAGAAAAAACACTGTACCGCTACTGAATCAAAGTCGCCTTACGGGCGACCTTTTCTTATGTCTGATTGAGTATGATGAAGACAGAAAGAGAGGTAATGCACATGTTGGGAGCGATTATGGGAGATATGGTAGGAGCACCGTTCGAATTTGACCGGGGTCCGAAACACAAGGAATTCAGGATGTTCTCAAACGGAACACACTTCACAGATGATACGGTCATGACCGTAGCCGTGGCCGAGGCCCTGCTGGCCGCGGGCAAAGACGCAGACGAAGAAACAATCCGGCAGTATCTGATCGGTTCAATGAAAAGCTGGGGCAGTGCTTACCCGCACGCCGGCTACGGCAGCCGCTTCTGGCGGTGGCTGTTCTCAGACAATGAGGAGCCCTACGGCAGCTACGGCAACGGCAGTGCCATGCGGGTTTCGGCCGTCGGCTGGCTGTACGACAGCCTGGAAGACACAAGAAAATACGCCCGGCTCAGTGCCGCGGTGACCCACAACCATCCGGAGGGCATCAAGGGGGCCGAAGCCACCGCTTCCGCCATCTGGCTGGCCCGCACCGGTCATACCAAAGAAGAGATCCGGGATTATATCGAGACGGAATTCGGCTATGATCTGTCCCGGACCTGTGATGAGATCCGTCCGTATTACCACCACGTGGAAAGCTGCCAGCAGACCGTGCCGGAAGCCATTACCGCCTTCCTGGAAGGGGAAGACTTCGAGGATGTCATCCGGACTGCCGTCTCCCTGGGCGGGGATTGCGACACGCTGACCTGCATTGCCGGCGGGATGGCCGAAGCCTTCTACGGCATGCCGGAAGAATTCGTGCAGAAAGTCAGGGACCGCCTGCCCGATGACATGCTGGAAGTGATCGACGTCTTCTATCAGACGATTGACTCACATAAAGTTCAGAATACCTTCAGGTGATCTTAATAAGGCAGGCCTTCGGGCCTGCTATAATATTAGGTGCAAGAAGCTGGAAAGAAGGTATACGCAATGTCTATTGATGCGAAAAACTATATCCATGAAGATGATCTGGCTGCCCTGGAAGCCCTGAAGGCCATTCCGGGTTTCTCACAGCTGATGAAGGCTTTCCTGAAGGAATTCAGCGAACGTCAGGGTCATCTGCGCAACATGTCTTCCTTTATCCGGATCGACAAGGATCAGCTGCCGAAATATGCGGAGATGCTGCCGCCGATCTGTGAAAGACTCGGGATCGAAGTACCGGAACTGTATCTGATGATGGATGTCAGGCCGAACGCCTTCACCTCCGGTGAAACCAAGCCTTACATCGTGCTGACGTCCGGTCTTCTGGATACACTGCCGGATGAACTGATCCCGACCATCCTGGCCCATGAATGCGGTCATATTGCCTGCCACCATGTCCTGTACCGGACCATGGGCGGCATCCTGCTGGGCGGCACCGCCGGCACAATGTCCAGACTGCCGCTGGGCAATCTCTTCACACTGCCGCTGCAGGTCGCATTCTTCTACTGGATGCGCTGCAGTGAATATTCTGCTGACCGGGCTGCGGTCCTGTGCGACGGGACACCTGACAAGATGGCGGAAGTATGCATGCGGCTGGCCGGTTTCAGCAATCACATCAATGCCGAGCTGAACCGGGAAGCCTTCATGAACCAGGCAAAGGAATACCGCAACCTGATCAAGGATTCCAAGTGGGACAAGACCATGGAATTCTATATGCTGGCCAACGCGACCCATCCGTTTATGGCCGTCAGAGCCCTGGAATGCACCGAGTGGGCGGCTTCGGAACAGTATCAGAAGGTGCTGGACGGCACCTGGGTACCGCCGGAAAAGAAGAAGGCCGAGGAGAAACCGCTGTTCGATTTTGATGACCTGTTCAATAAGTTCATGCCGGAGACGCCGAAAAAGAGCGCCAAGGCAGGCGATGGCGAGACGATCTGCCCGCACTGCGGCACTGCCAACCGCAATGGCGCCGTCTACTGCAAGAACTGCGGCAAGCCGCTGGAAGCACCGGAGATTCTCTGCCCGGAATGCGGCGAAAAACTGGATGGCTCCGAAACGTTCTGCCCGCACTGCGGCCACAAGATGAAATAAGTTCATGACATGATAAGACTGCCCGGAAGTGGAGGTACATTTCCGGGCGGTTTTTCTATAATGAAGACAGCAGAAGGTAAGAAGATATGGCAGGAAAGGGTAAGATCATGACAGGTTTGCTTGCGGCCGCCGTCATCGTGGCAGCGGGTGTTTTCGGCTGGAATCAATATCAGAAACGGAAGATCGGCAATATCATGGACGGCCCCGGCATGGTCCGGGAGGAGATTGACCTGCCGGAAGAAATGCAGGGTTACTGGCTTTCAGACGGCTCCCCGCAGTGGAGCCTGCAGGTGAAGGAGCGGGAAATCATCCTGCGCCGGTATGGAGAACCATGCCTGAGTGTGCCGGTTTTCTGCTACAGCGGCTTCCAGTACCGTACGGACGAGCTGAATGATGTCTATATTGAAAAAACAGAAGGGGCCTGGCCCGGCAGTGACTACACAAAATTCAATGTCTATGATGCCTCTCTCCGCCGTGACCGGATTACTTTAAGTCTCTGTATGGATGATACCGACCGGCTGAATGTTGCCTTTTCCCCGGCAAAGGAAGAAGAGATCCCGACAGCCCCGAAGACCCTGGCCGAAGGAACCTATCTGACCGGTCTGAAATACCGCATGGAAGGGACGGCCATCAGCCCGGCCCTGAGCATCCGTCTCACGGATGGAGCCTATGAAGTACGCACCTCGGGAAGTGAACTGTTCTGGGAAGAAATCGACGGGGAAGACTGGCAGAAAATGCAGGAAAACGAAGGAAATTACGGCCGCACCAGCAGTGTGACCGTCCCGGCAGAGGAAATTGAGCAGCTGGTGAAGATCCTGCTGGAATACGATATCCTGTCATGGGATGGCTTTGACGAGAGGGTGAGCGCCCCGGAAGGCGTGCTTGATATGGATGACTCGTTCCGTTTTGCCATGTCCTTCTCCGATGGTACTGTCATCAGGGCCAGCGGTTATAATGCCTGGCCGCCCAACAGATATGACATCACCCGCGTCCTGTCACGGTTCTTCCATGATCACGAAGACTGGTCCTATTATTATCCGAAAGAATTCCCGGATTCCGAAGTGCAGCTGATGACCATTGCCATACCGCGCTACAGCTCACCCCGGGGAGAATATTTCCGGCTGGAGCTGAATCCGATCCGGAAGCAGTGGGTCTTCTCCTGTCAGGATCCGGAAGGACACTTCCTGGAAAAGGGCATCGAAATCAGCACATATGACAATACTGAGGAAGAACTGCCGGTGCAGCAGTATCTGGATCTGCTGGAAAAATACGGCTTCCCGGCCCTGAACAATGAAAACAGCAGTGACGGGAATGGTGAGCAGTCCCTGGAGATCAGAATTCACTTCGCCAACGGGCAGGAATACTCCCTGCTGACCAATGATTATCCGAAAGGGTATGAAAAATTCCGGAAGGAATGCATTCCGATGATGTACGAGACCTATCAGCACTTCGCTGGTGAATAGTCAAAAACAGCCCGCTCAAATCAGCGGGCTTTCATCTGCATGCGATGAGATCCGGGAAACCGTGCCAGCAGTTTTTCTGCAGGCAGCTGGGACAGCACGGCTGCCAGGAAGATCAGTACACAGCCTTCCAGTTCCCGTACGGTCAGGACTTCGTGCAGGAAGAAGAAACCGGCCAGCACCGTGAAGACAGACTCGAAGCATAACAGCAGCGAGACCGTGGCCGGTTCGAGTACTTTCTGGCTTTCGATCTGCAGCGTATAGGCCAGACCGGATGACAGAATACCGGCATACAGGACTGCCAGAATGATCTCCGGCCGCAGCGCCAGCGTGAAGAGGTAGGAAAGGGAAGCCGGACGTTCGAACAGGACAACGGAGGCGATGCTCAGCACGGCTGCCGTGGAGAACTGCAGGAAGGACACCCGGACAGAGCGGATCGAATCTCTGTAATGATCAAGAATCAGAATCTGGAAGGCATAGGTCAGGGCACTCATCAGAATGAGCAGGTCAGAGAAGGCAAAACCGGCATCACCGGAATAACAGAGCAGGAACATGCCAAACGCTGTAATGGCAGTTGAGATCCATGTTTTCAGACTCTGATGATGACCGCCCAGGGCATAGAGCACCGGCACGATGATCACCGTGGTTGATGAGAGGAATCCTGCCTTGCCGACGGCGGAACCCATGGCCATGCCAAGCTGCAGCAGGGCCGAGGTCAGAAACGTCATAAGGCCACAGAGAATGCCGGCTGGAACCGAGTTGTCTTTCTTCAGTACGGTATGATCCGGATGCATCCGGACCAATAGACCCGTGGAAGCCGAGGCGACCAGGCACCGCAGCAGATTGAAGGTCAGCGGTCCGGCCAGCTTGCTGCCGCGGGACTGAAACACAAATGATATGCCCCAGATCATGGTCGCCGTGAGCATCATCCCGGCGGCTTTCATACGTCTCATTTCACTTTTCATTCCATAACCTCTTCCAAACAAAACAGGGTGACTGTACAGTTTCTGCCTTTGGCATGGAGACATGCCTCTCCAGCGGTCAGAAACCCAGCACCCTGTGCATCCGTTGACGCCTGATTCGTTTGTACAGGAGGATTCTAGCACTTTAACAGTGCTTGTCAACACCGGTCTTCAATAAAGCCTGATGATGCTTCAGAATGCGGTGGGCGTTTCATGTTTTTGCTGTACTTTGAAAAAAGAAAGGCGTATCATGGGAACGGAAAGAAGAGGTCTGGCATGACGAGCATCTTTAGAAAAAACAGAAGAATATCATTTGCCCGGCCGTCTGATCGCTGATCTTTTCTGCAGACATGCAAGGCCGGGACACCGGTTTTTTTGTATTGCGGAAAGGAAACACAAAATATGGAATTTATTGTACTGGATGAAGTAAAAAATCTCGGGGTCAAGGCTCTGGGCGTTGAAATCAATAATATCGACAATCACACAATCACAGAAGAATATACATCCTGGCGGCAGGCAGCTGTACAGGAACTGCTGGCTTATTATACCGATTATGACTATAAAAACGATCCCGTCTTTGAAGGTTTCTACCGGCTTCATGAGAAAGTCGGAGTACCCAGACGCAAGAACATACCGGCCTGCGAAAACCTGGTAAAACTCCTGCTGAAGAAACAGGAACTCTTTGCCATCAACAAGACGGTTGATATCTACAATATTCTGTCCATGCGGTCGAAACTGGCACTGGGAGCGCACGACATTGACCGTTTTGCCGGTAATGTCACCCTGAAGCTGACGGATGGGACGGAGAAATTCGTGCCGCTTGGCTCTGATGAGCCAAAGCCGGTCAGACCGGGTGAGTACTCTTATGTGGATGACGACAATGAGGTCATCTGCCATCTGGAAATCCGGCAGGTGGAAAAGGATAAGGTGACGGAAGATTCAAAGAATATCTTTTATATCATACAGGGCAATGAAGCCACGCCTGAGGAATTGCTGCAGGATACGGCGGCAGAACTGATCCGGCTGACGACCCGGTTCTGCGGCGGTGCGGGCAGACTGCTATAGAAAAAAAGTGATATGATGATGCCGTAAGGAAATACCATGAAAGATAAAGAAAAACTGTACAGAGAACTGGATGCGTATCTGCTTGCGGCCTGGCATCCGCAGAAGGAAGCCAGCGGCTATCAGCGGAAATATTCTATTGCTTTGCCCGGAGCCCTGCACAAACCGGATCACAGTGATCATGAAATGTTTGAATCAATTGTCCCGGCCGGGCTTGATGAACGGCTGCGGCAGCCGCAGGAAACATTCCATGAGATGCTGTTCCGGCTGATGGATGAAACCGGCGAGACCGATGCGGAGATCTATCACCGGGCCGGGATCGACCGGCGCTATTTTGCTAAGATCCGCAGCGGCAGTGTTCCGCGCAAGACCACGGTCATGGCCCTGTGCCTGGCCCTGAAGCTCGATGTAGACCGGGCCAAAGACCTGATGAAGCTCGGCGGGTATGCCTTTTCCGATGCCAGACGGCGGGATGTGATCGTGCTCTTCTGTCTGGAGCGGGAAATCTATGATCTCATGGAGGTCAACGAACTGCTGGATCACTACAGGGAAAAGCTGCTGACAGAAGCGTAAATGTCGCCTTCACGGCGACCTTTTCTTTTCCCCAAATCGGTAAGATACAAGCGAGGAGGGAAGAGAAATGAACAATCTGACAGAAATTATCTTCATCATTGACCGCAGCGGTTCGATGCACGGTCTCGAGGCCGATACAATCGGCGGCTATAACTCTTTTCTGAAAAAGCAGCAGGATGCCGAAGGGGAGGCAATTGTCACCACGGTGCTGTTCAACAATGACATGCAGGTCATCCATGACCGTCAGGACATCCGCGAAGTCCGGCCGCTGACCGCGGCGGATTACATCCCCGGAGGCAGCACAGCCCTGCTGGACGCCGTCGGTGAGACAATCCGGCAGATCTCCAGAAGCCAGTCCCTGTTCCGCAGCACAACCCCAAACCAGACCGTGGTCGTCATCATCACGGACGGCATGGAAAACTCCAGCCGCCGCTTCCGCTGGTCACAGGTCCACGCAATGATCGAAGAGCAGAAGGAGAAAGGCTGGGACTTCGTGTTCCTGGGAGCCAATATCGATGCCCCGGAGATGGCGGAAAAACTCGGCGTCGGCCGCGCGTTTGCCAGCAATTATCACGCCGACAGCCTGGGTACATTCAGCAACTACGATACGCTTGAAAAAACCGTCCGCAAGGTCCGCTGCGGCCTGAAGGTCGAAGAAAAAGACCTTGATAACATCCGCCGGGATTTCCGGCGGCGCCGGTAAGCATTTCAATCTGCTACAATGACATCAGTGAGGAACCGTTATGAAAGTCATTGATGTCTATGAACAGTATTTTGCGGCCGAGTGCACTTACTCCGGTGTACCCAGGCACGCGGCAGTCATCAAACTGACTGCCACATCCGATGCGGGTACGATCACCTATGAGGTCGGGGTCAGTTTCTTCCCGCACAATGATCCGGAAGACTTCGGAATTTCCTACGATGCCTATGGCAGCGAGGTGCTCTTCAGCGACAGGGGCAGGCGCTCGGCCAAACGGGATGAACAATATCTGCAGGAAGTACAGAAAACAGCCGACCGGATTGCCGGACAGCTGAATGGAACAATCTTCTGGGACAGGCCTCTGATCGAAGCCCGCCGCGGATAAGCCGGATTATTCCGGCTTTTCCATATTGTTGAGTTCTTTCTGGTAAGCCTTGCGGGCCGAGGAGTGGAAGCCGTACATCTGTTCGGTCAGATCCTGCGGGGAAATAATCACCGCATGGCGGCCGAAGCGGGAGAAGTACTGCAGCACCTGGTTTTCCGAGCAGTTGAAATAGTACAGGTTTCCTTCGATCCGGGTGGTTTCCGGACGGTGGACATAGCGGTACCGGTACTGCCGCATGCCTTCCTCGCTCAGGCGGACACAGATTTCCCGCTCGCTCTGAATGAGGAACTGCGGGCCGTACTGTTCCATGCGCTTCAGACAGCTGATGCTTTCGGCAGTCAGATCCCGCCGCCGGTTGAGCAGGATGACACCGCTGATGCGGCTGAGCCGGATCGTGCCGGGCTGGCCGTCCTGCTGGTACAGGACATAGTTGAACAGTTCTTCCTTGGCCGAAGCCACCGACCAGGGCGAAACGGTATGTTCAATCCTGTTCCTGGTCCGGCGGTTGATGAAGTAGATCATGCGGTCTTCGGCAATGGCCTGCCTGATTTTCTCATAACTGTCACGGAAGATGATCTTTTCCCGCTCATCCTGCGGCATGGCCGTATAGGCCTCAAACATGTCCCGGAAGTACTGGGACAAAGAGGTGTGGGCCAGCAGGCTGCTCTGGATATAGGCGATGATGTCAGAAGTCTTCTTCGTCGGCTTCAGTGACAATGTCACATCATATTTCCCGTCCGGATCATCCCGGCTGTATTTGGTCATATGCATGATTTCATCCGCCACTTCCCCGGCGGCCAGTTCCTTCAGCCCGGCTTCCCGCAGCTTCTTTTTCAGGGCATCATAGCGGGCATTGCCGGCTTCCTGATAAGCCTCAAAGTAATTGGCCAGAAGGGTATTGAGAAAGTCATTCTTGTTCAGCACCATGCCTGATTTGAAGAATTCAAACAGTTCCATGTCCTTGTACAGGATATCCCTGGTCCGGCGGCCGATATAGATCTTGATCTTTTCTTCCATGATTTTGTCCTCTTACAGTATCAATGTACCATAAAAAGGGGTCATATAATATGACAGATACTAAATAATACGTGGAATAATAGCGAAATACAGGGGTCAAAATTTAATTTTTATCTGAGAATTTTGCATGATGCCAAAAGTCCGTATACTGTAATTGTCACCGGCGGACGACAAACGCCGGACAGCAACTGCCGGGGCAGACACGTGACTTGCTCTGCCCCGGCCATAAAGGAAGTTCTGTTCTTTGAAATATGAATATACGGAACTCAGTGCAGAGGCTCCTGTGAGAGCCGCTGAGGATTCCCGGACAGCAGGTTCACCGGTGCGAGGATACCCGCAGCGGTGCAGCCGGACCGGCACAGCGATGTGCCGCAGGAGACGGACTACCCGTCAACGCTAAGGGAACGCACTGTCGGTTCTGACTGTCAAGGCACTGTAAGGAGGGCAGAAACAATAGACGCCTCGTGTGAGGAACAAGCCCTGTGCGGAAACCGCATAAAAGGTATCGGCCGGTAACCGGTACAAACCAGGGTATTACCATAATTCTGCAGCCCATGAAGCGGAGAAATCCGTGTATAACCTCCGGGTGCAGTCCGCCGGTCAAGGGCATAGGAAGATGATTTCAAGCGATCTGAAAACTATCCCTAGCACGGCTGGCGGTGCGGGTATCAGTCCCGCATGAGCTTTGGATGGCAACATCGGGCAGATGTACTGCCGGGTCGCTCCCGGCAGGAGGGCATCTGTCACTCATTGGCTGAATGACAGGTAAGGACAGGCGGCAGCCGGAAACGGTCCGTATATTCATATTTGAGAGAACAGAAAAGTGTCGGAAAGGAGGTGCACCGATGTTTGAGATCAGAGGAAATTACAATACAGCGATCTGCTATGCCGAAATCGCCGATGAAACAGCGGTGGCCCAGATCAGCTGCATGCTGGATCATTCTTTTACTGTGGGCAGCCGGGTCCGCATCATGCCTGACGTTCATGCCGGCAAGGGCTGCACCATCGGCACAACGATGACCGTCACCGACAAGGCTGTTCCGAACATCGTCGGAGTCGATATCGGCTGCGGCATGTATACACTGTCGCTTGGCCGGAACAAGATTGATCTGGAAGCCATCGACCGGGCAGCCCATGCGATTCCTTCCGGCCGCAATGTCTGGCCTGAATTACAGGAAGCATTCCCGCTGGAAAGCTTGCGCTGTTTCAATGACCTGAAGGAATTCAGCTGGCTGCGCCGGAGTCTTGGCACCCTGGGCGGCGGGAATCACTTCATTGAAATCGATGTGGCCGAAGACGGTACCCATTATCTGGTGATCCATTCCGGCAGCCGCAACCTGGGCAAGCAGGTGGCTGAGATCTATCAGCGCATGGCCATCGACCAGCACCGCGGCCGGGCCGAATACCTGCAGCACCGGCAGGATACGATCCGCTCGCTCAAGGCTTCCGGCAGTGAAAAGATGATCCAGAAGACCCTGCAGGAAATCGATGCAGAGTGGAACAAGAAGAAGGCGGATATGCCGGAGGATCTCTGCTGGGTCAGCGGTCAGGCATTCGAGGACTATCTGCACGATATCGAGATCTGTCAGGCTTTTGCCCGCCGCAGCCGGGAATACATGGCGGAATATATCGTCCGGTTCTGCGGCTTGGAGGCCGGCGAAGGGTTCCATACGATTCACAATTATATTGATACGGAAGAGATGATTCTGCGCAAGGGGGCCATTTCCGCGCACCGGGGCGAGAAGATCCTGATCCCGCTCAATATGCGCGACGGCTGCATTCTCGCCATTGGCAAGGGCAATCCGGAATGGAACGAATCGGCCCCGCACGGGGCCGGGCGGCTCATGTCCCGGGCGGCTGCGATGAATACGCTGGACATGGGTGCCTATCGGGAGGCCATGAACGGTATCTATACCACCTCGGTGAACCGGGAAACCCTGGATGAAGCCCCGATGGCCTACAAGCCGAAAGAAGCAATCATCAATGCCATTGCCCCGACTGCCGAGATCCTGGAGATTCTCAAGCCGGTCTATAACTTCAAGGCATCCGAATAAAAAAGACGCATATTCTGCGTCTTAGAGCTGATCATACTTTGCCGCGGAACCACGGGCTTTCTCAACCGGGTACTTCGCGGCATTTTTCTTCATCTTGGCCTGGATGATCTCATCCATGTCCAGATCCAGCTTGTCGGCCAGATCCACACAGTAGGTCAGTACATCGGCCAGTTCTTCCCTGACATGTTCCAGGTCATATTCATCACTCCACTGGAAACATTCCAGCAGTTCGGCGGCTTCAATGACGATGGATTTGGCCAGGTTGGCCGGGGAGTGGAACTGATCCCAGTCCCGCTCTTCCGTAAACTTTCTGATGATATCGAGCGTTTCCTGTTTCATATCTGCCTCATTTCTGTGTATAGCGTTTCATTGTGTTCTGCAGGCTGCGGATGAATTCCTGCCGGAGGCTTTCCGGTTCCAGGATCTCCATGGAGTCCATATACTGCTGGGCCAGGAACAGTGCGCCCTGGGTGCTGGTGTTCACCCGGACGGTGAACTGCTCGTCGCTGCGGGTAACGATCATGACTTCCGGCCCGAAGAGATCGATCATGTGATCCATGATGCGCGCCTGGCACAGGAACGTGACCCACTGCATTTCCCCGGCATACATGAACAGCTTGTTGCGGGCATATTCATAGGCATCGAGTTCCTTGCTTAACGGCCGCACATGCCCGTTCAGGACCTTGACATCCTGCATGCGATCCAGCCGGTAGTGGGCAAAACCGGGATGCGAGTCGCTGGTGACGATCATATAGGCCCGGCTGTCGGCGTAGACGATATAGCGCGGTTCGACTTCGTAGGGCAGCTGCCGTCGCGGTTCGAGCTGCTTGCGGGTGTTGTAGCGCAGATAGGTGAAGGAGATCGGGTGATTGTCCCGGATGGCTTCGGAGACCCGCGCAATGTTCTGCAGCAGCTGGGTATTGTTTGTCTTCTGCCGGTTGGGCAGGTAGACCGAATCCTTGAATTCTTTGGCCTGCTGGCTGCTCAGGGTATCGAGCAGCTTGCGGATGATGCTGTCACTCTGCTCAGCCGAGATGAAATGGGACGCATGCACGGCGTTGCACAGCAGCAGGACCTCCGCTTTGTCAAACTGGCGTTCCTTCAGGTAATAGCCCTTGCCGTTTTCCTCATACCGGCTGATCACATAGCCGTCCTGTTCGAGCATTTCAATGTTCGAATACAGGGTCCGCCGCTCGATCCGGATGCCGTAGAACTGATCCAGCATATCGATGATCTGCCGGGCGGTCAGGATATGGTCTTCATCACTGTATTTCTTGAGAATGCGCAGCAGGGCAAAGGCGCTGGTCTTTTTTTCTGCCATGTCACCACCTCCGGCTTCAGTATAGCATGGCTGGCAGTTTTTCTGTACCGGGCTGACGGTAGGATATGGCTGTCGGGAGGACAACAGTATGAAGGAAACATATATCACCATCGTCGGTGTACAGGAGTATCAGGGCAGTGAGATTTTCCGGCCGAAACAGCAGCTCAAGCTCGTCAAGGACCGCACGAACAGCTACGATGACGAAGCAATCGCCGTCTTTTCGGACATGGATGTCAAGTACGGCTATGTGGCCAACTCGGTGCGCACGGTGGCCCGGGGCACGCATTCGGCCGGCTATATCTATGAAACCTTTGCGGAAGAAACCGGCTGTGAAGTCTGCTTCATCGTCGGTGACCGGGTGATTGCCAGACTGACCGAACCGTCCGTACAGTGAGTAATGCTTTCTTCTGCCTGCCGCATCGATTAAAATAATTGAAAGAGCAGAAGGGAAGAAAGAACATGAAAAAGACAGTATGGGCAGTGCTGGCCGCCCTGGTGCTGGCCGGCTGCGGCAGCAGCGCCGCCAGGTGGCCGGGGGAAGCCGCCGTGCGCAAAGGCATGGAGGATATCGGCTTCTTTGACATCCCGGAAAGCTGGACCGATATCAGTGAGACGGATGATCCTGCCGCCATTACGCTGCGGTATGTGGACAATGAGCAGGATTCCGGGTATTGCTTTATGACCTACAGCTATACGGCAGAAGAACTGTCCGGATACGATCCGGTGGTCAGTGAACCGGAAACCTGGGTCGAATGGGAAGTGGAATCGATCACGGAGAACTACGGCGATACCCTGGCAGACACCACATATGGCACGGCCAAGGTAGCTGGGTATGACGCTCAGCGGGTGGACATGTCATTCACGGATGATTCCAGATATACCGATGTGATCTTCAAGGATGATGCAGGCACAATACATCTGCTGTGCTTCGAGACATTTACCAAGGAAACGTCGGAAAACCTGGATGTCTTCGTGGATTATATTCTGAAAAGTTACGATACCGAGAAATAACCGAAACAGGGCAGTGTCCCTGTTTTTGGAAGGAGTACATGACGGAAACGGGTAAATTCATCGCAATCGATCTGAAGTCCTTCTACGCTTCGGTCGAATGTGTTGAGCGCGGTCTGGACCCGCTCAATGACAATCTGGTGGTGGCTGACGAAAGCCGGACAGACAAGACGATCTGCCTGGCTGTTTCGCCGTCGCTGAAAGCCTACGGGATCCCGGGCCGGCCCCGGCTTTTCGAGGTGATCCAGCAGGTGCGCCGCATCAACCGTCAGCGCAGAGAAGCGATCAACGGCCGCTCGTTCCGCGGCAAGTCCATCCACAGCGATGAACTGGCCAAAGATCCGTACCTGGAGCTGGACTTTGTCATTGCCATGCCCCGCATGAGCTTCTATATCGAATACAGCACAAGGATCTATGATATCTATCTGAAATACATCGCGCCGGAGGATATCCACGTCTATTCCATCGATGAAGTGTTTATCGATGCCGCCCCGTATCTCAATACCTACCATGTCAGTGCCCATGAGCTGGCACTCCTGATGGTGCGGGATGTGCTGCGGACCACCGGCATTACCGCCACG
>JAFWEA010000241.1 GCA_017543005.1 Solobacterium sp.
GCTCATCCCGCGTGATCCGGACGATGATCATGACGTGATCATGGAAATCCGCGGCGGGGCCGGCGGCGATGAAGGCAATATCTTTGCGGGGGACCTGTTCCGCATGTATTCGAAGTATGCCGAAGCCCGCGGCTGGCGGGTGCAGATCATGGAAGCCAGTCCGTCCGAAGCGGGCGGTTTCAGCCAGATCATCTTCGGCATCAAGGGCACGGATGTCTATGCCGACCTGAAGTTCGAGTCGGGGGCCCACCGCGTGCAGCGGGTGCCGAAGACCGAAGCCCAGGGCCGCATTCACACCTCTACGGCGACCGTGCTGTGCCAGCCGGAAGCGGAGGATACCGATATCGAAATCGATCCGAAGGACCTGACCATTGAAACCCACCGGGCCTCCGGGGCAGGCGGCCAGCACATCAACAAGACCGATTCGGCGGTCCGCATCGTGCACGTACCGACCGGCATTACCGTCAACTGCCAGGAAGGCCGTTCCCAGATCGAAAACCGGGAAACCGCCATGCGGCTGATCCGGGCCCGGGTTTATGAGGAACTCAAGCGGCAGAAGGACGAGGAAGAAGGCAAGATCCGCCGGGCCAAGATCGGCACCGGGGACCGTTCGGAAAAGATCAGAACCTACAACTATCCGCAGAACCGGGTGACCGATCACCGCATCGGCCTGACCATCACCCAGCTGGACCGCATCATGGAAGGCAAGCTGGACGATATCATTGCGGGTCTGAAGGAAGCGGAAGAAAAAGAGAAACTGGAGAATGCAGCAGTATGACAACCTTTGCGGCAGCAGTAAGAAAATACGAGACGCTCTGTGAACAGAACGATGTTCCGGCCGAGACCGTCATGGCGTTCCTGGTGGAACTGAGCCGGCAGGAACGCTATAACCTGTACATGCACTATGAAGAGGAAATGCCGGCGGAACTGGAAGCGCAGTTCGATGCCGGCATGGCCCGCATCCTGCAGCAGGAACCGATGGCGCATGTGCTGGGCTATTCGTGGTTCTACGGCTATAAGATGCTGGTCAGCGGCGATGTGCTGATCCCGCGGCCGGAGACGGAGGAACTGTGCGCGCATATCCTTTCCCGGATTGACCGGTTTTTCCCGGCCGGGGAGCTGGACTGCGCCGATATCGGCACCGGCAGCGGCGCCATTGCCATTACGGTTGCGAAAGAGGAACCGCGGGTGCGCATGACCGCTACCGACATCTCGGAAGAGGCGGTGGTCATGGCTGAAAAGAATGCGGCCCTTAACGAAGCAGACATCCGCTTCATGACCGGGGACTACCTGCAGCCCTTGATCGATGCCGGGATGAAGCTGGATATCCTGATTTCCAATCCGCCGTACATTCCGGCGGCTGAGACCATGGAACACTCGGTCGTGGACTTTGAACCGCACGTGGCATTGTTCGGCGGCGATGACGGTCTGAACGGCTACCGGGCCATTTTCCGCAGCTGCCGGCAGGTGCTGAAGGAAAAGGCCATGATGGCGTTTGAAATGGGCTGGGATCAGCGGGAACGCATGAGCCGGCTGGTGGAAGAACTTCTGCCGGAAGCCCGTTATGAGATACTCAAGGATATGAACGGCAAGGACCGGATGCTGTTTGTGTATTTCGGCCTTGACCCCGCCGTATAGTAATCAATCATGGCCGGAAAAGCGAAGAAGACAAAACAGTTGACCCGGACAGGAGTCATGTTCTTCCGGATTGCAATGGTGCTGGCTCTGGGGACGGCACTGTTTTCCGGCCGGCAGGAGCAAATTAGTTTTATCAAATTGAATTTTATGATATATTAAAAATGTTCTGGAGGTATAAAACTATGACTCGTTACGATACAGCCATCATCGGCACCGGCCCGGCCGGCATTTCCGCGGCCATTACCGCCAAGGTCAGAAACAAGAATCTGGTCCTGTTCGGCTCGAAGGACCTCAGCACCAAGATGCAGGTCGCACATGAAATCCTGAATTACCCGGGACTGCCGGCAGTATCCGGCAAGGATATGGCCGCTGCCTTCACAAAGCAGCTGGACCAGCTCGGCATTGAAATCACCGAGGAAAAAGTAACGGCTGTCTACGGCATGGGGGATTACTTCATGCTGCAGAAGTCCAACGGTGAATATGTGGAAGCGTCCACCGCCATCCTGGCCAGCGGGGTTGTGGCCGGCAAGCCGTATCCGGGCGAGGAACAGTTCCTGGGCCGCGGGGTCAGCTACTGCGCCACCTGCGATGCGCCGCTGTATAAGGGCAAGACCGTAGCTGTCATCGGCGGGGCGCCGGCGGAAGAGGCCGAAGCGGATTATCTGGGTGAAGTCTGCGAAAAGGTCTATTACTTCCCGCTCTACAAGGAAGAGCCGAAGTTCCGCAACAACATCGAAGTCATCCGCGAGAAGCCGCTCGAAATCCTGGGCGACATGAAGGTCAGCAAACTGAAGACAGATGCCGGTGAACATGAGATTGCCTGCGTGTTCATCCTGCGGGAAGCACAGTTCCCGGGGCAGCTCGTACCGGGCGTTGAGACCGAAGGTCCGGCCGTCAAGGTAAACCTGCAGATGGAGACGAACATCCCGGGTCTGTTTGCCTGCGGTGATATTGCCGGTCAGCCGTACCAGTATATCAAGGCTGCCGGTCAGGGCAATGTGGCCGCGCTGTCGGCGGTGAATTACCTGTCCGCCCTGGCCCGCAAAAACATCTGAAATTAATTTTCAGAAAACAATTGACAACACTTTGAAAAAATTGTAAATTTCTTTTCGTAAAGGCTGTGAAGAGAAGAGTATCCTGCAGGAAGCTTCCAAGAGAGTCCCGACCGGTGTGATGGGATAAGCGGAGAACAGGGGAAGATGGTCTCGGAGCTGCATGTTCGATATGAGGGCATGCCGGAGTTCCCCGTTAAAAGGAAGCGAGTATGTTGGTACTCAGTGAGGCGGATGCAGTGATGTATCCGTGAAGCAAGGTGGTAACACGAGAATTTTATTCCCGTCCTGGCATACAGGACGGGATTTTTGTTTAAGGAGGAAGGCTGCCATGATTGAGATCAGAGATCTGAAGAAAACATTTCAGACAGAGAAGCAGTTCGTGCATGCGGTCAACGGGGTCAGCCTGAAGATCAACGACGGAGAAATTTACGGGGTGGTCGGTTATTCCGGGGCCGGCAAGTCCACCCTGGTGCGCTGCATCAATTTCCTGGAAACCCCGGATGAAGGTTCCATTACGATCTCCGGGTCCGGTACCTTCACCGCCCGCAGCGGCCGCCTGTATCACACGGCCGAGGGCAGTACGAAGGAAGTGCCGGCCGGTGAGAAACAGCTGCGGGATCTGCGCCGGAACATCGGCATGATCTTCCAGCACTTCAACCTGCTGGACCGCAGCACCGTAGCCGAAAATATCGCTTATCCGCTGCAGTATACCGGCCGCAGCAAAGCCGAGATCGAGGCCCGGGTGCAGGAACTGCTGAAACTGGTGGATCTCTCCGACAAGGCGGGCGCTTATCCGGCCGAACTCTCCGGCGGGCAGAAACAGCGGGTGGCCATTGCCCGGGCCCTGGCCGGCAGTCCGAAGATCCTGCTCAGTGACGAAGCAACCTCGGCCTTGGATCCGGATGTGACCGAATCCATCCTGGCCCTGCTGAAGGAGCTCAATACCCGCCTGGGGGTGACGATTGTGCTGATCACCCATGAAATGGGTGTGGTCAAGTCGATCTGTGACCGCATGGCGGTCATGGAAAACGGCCGCGTTGTGGAAGAAGGCAATGTCTATGACGTCTTCGCCAACCCGCAGGCTGACAGTACAAAGCGTTTCGTCGGGGCATCGTTCGGGCTCAGCAATGTAACCCGGCTGCAGGAGAGCGGCTTCATCACGGCGGCACCCGATACCCGGCTGATCCGGCTGACCTATGGCCGGGAGAGCGTCGGGGAGGCGCTGATCTCGGAAGTATCAAGAATATTCAATGTGAACATGAGCATTATCCTGGCCAACGTCGAAATCCTGCAGGATATGCCGCTGGGCGGTCTGCTGATCGAGGCGACTGGGGATCCCCTGGCCGTTGATCAGGCCATCCGGTATCTGGAAGAAAGAAATGTCAAAGTGGAGGTGATTCTCAATGGCATGGATTGAAAACTGGTTTCCCAATGTGGCAGCCTACTGGGACAAATTCATTGAAAGCTGTCTGGCCACGCTGCAGATGTTCCTGATCGGCGGCGTCATCTCCCTGCTGATCGGCTTCTTCTTCGGGGTGGTCCTGGTGATCACAAGACCCGGCGGGATCCGTGAAAACCTGCCGGTCTACCGGGCCTTCAACTTCTTCATCAATATCTTCCGTTCGGTCCCGTTCATCATCCTGCTGATCTTCCTGATCCCGTTCACCCGGCTGATCATGGGAACCGCCATCGGGGTGCGGGGCGCGATTGTCCCGCTGTGCTTCGGGTGTGTGCCATTCTTCACAAGACAGGTTGAAACAGCCCTGTCCACAGTGGATCCGGGCAAGGTCGAGGCAGCCCGGGCCATGGGCAGCGGCACCGCCGGCATCGTCTTACGGGTTTATCTGCACGAAGCCGTGCCGAATCTGATCCGGGTCATCACGATTACCGCCATCAGCCTGATCGGCCTGACCACCATGGCCGGGGCCGTCGGGGCTGGCGGGATCGGCAGTTTCGCGATCAACTACGGCCAGAACCTGCACCATCAGGATATCGTCAACGTCTGCGTCATCCTGCTGCTGGTCATCGTTTCGATCATGCAGACGGCAGGCAATACACTGGCCGCGAAAACAACAAACAGAGCCTTGTTCAGAAAAGGGGGAAATAAGAAATGAACACAATCAGAAAAGGATCCAGAGCCCTGCTCACCGCCATTCTCGCGGCGGCACTCACAGCCTGCGGATCATCATCCGCTGCCGGTGAAAAGGAAGCCGAACCGGTCAAGATCGGCATTCCCGATGACGCCACCAACGGCGGCCGCGCCATCAAACTGCTGGAAACAGCCGGCCTCATTGAAGTGGATCCGGCAGCCGGCTGGCAGCCTGAGCTCAAGGATGTAACGAATTACCTGTACAACATCGAAATCGTGCCGACCCAGGCGAACACCCTGCCGTCCACCCTGGATGACTTCGGGGCTTCCACGATCAACGGCACATACGCCATCCCGATCGGCCTGGTTCCTTCCCGGGACGGCCTGATCATTGAGGACCAGTCCGGGGCCGCGGGAGACGGCAAGAATCCGTTCATCAATGTGATCGTGGCCCGGACCGCGGACAAGGACAACGAGAACTTTGCGAAGATTGTCAGCGCCTACAATACGGACTATGTGGCCCAGTATTCCCTGGCCAAGTATCTGGAAGCGTCCATCCCGGCCTGGGAGTGGCAGCCGACCGAACTGAGTGATGAAGAACTGCTGGCCGAAGTGGACTCCTACAAGAGCGAACAGGGTGACAAGACCGTGGTCAAGGTCGGCGTATGCGGTGCCAATCACGATACCTGGAATGCCGTACAGAAGATCCTGGATGAGCGCGGGGACAATATTTATATCGAGATCGTCCAGTTCGATGCCTACACCTTGCCGAATGAGGCCCTCAACAGCGGGGAAATCGATCTGAACAGTTTCCAGCACTATGCCTATCTGAACAAGGAAATCGAATCCCAGGGCTACGATCTGACCGTGATCGGTGACACCGGCATGGCCCCGCTGACCCTGTATTCGAAGAAGTACACGAGCATTGACGAACTGAAAGAAGCTGCAGGAGAGAAATAACGGAGGTAATCATGACAGATTTCAAGGAAAGAACAGCTGCTTTTGCAAAAGAACACGGTAAAGTCTACCAGGATATCGCTCTGGCTATCCACGCGAAGCCGGAAGTATCCAACTATGAATTCTTCGCTTCGGAAACCCTGACGAATCAGCTGAAGGTGGAAGGCTTTGAGATCGAATTGCCGGCAGCCCATCAGAGAACCGGTTTTGCGGCTTACTACAAGAGCGGCAAGCCGGGTCCGGTGGTAGCCCTGCTGGCGGAATACGACGCGCTGGCCGGCCTGGGTCATGGCTGCGGTCACAATATCTTCGGTGCGACTTCCTCGCTGGCCGGGGCAGCCCTCAAGAGCATCATCGATGAACTCGGCGGTGAAGTCAGAGTCTACGGCACCCCGGGTGAAGAAGGCGGTGAAGAGGGCAGCGCCAAGGGCAGCTTTGTCCGCGACGGTTACTTCAAGGATGTTGATTTCGCCCTGTGCGTCCATCCGGGCAGCACCCCGCAGAACGGCCTTTCCAGCCGCAACCTGGCCAACGCGCCGGTTGATATCGAATTCTGGGGCAAGCCGGCCCATGCGGCAGCGGTGCCGCATCTTGGCCTGAACGCCCTGGATGCCCAGATCCTGGTCTACAATGCCATCAGCATGCTGAGACAGCAGGTCACGCCGGATGTGCGGATCCACGGTATCATCACCGACGGCGGCACAGCCCCGAACGTCATTCCGGAATACACCAAGTCCAAGTATTACCTGCGGGCCGCGGCCAAGAGCACGGTGGAAGACATCTATGCCAAGGTCGAAAAGATCGTTGAAGGCGCCGCCCTACAGACCGGCACCAAGGGCAGCATGCACCTGTTCCAGAACTTCGTCGACAACATGGTCCTGACCCCGAAGTTTGATGCGGTCTGGGCCGAGAACCTGAAGGCACTGGGTCACGAGAGTGAACCGCAGACCTGGGATGTGCAGCCGGGTTCCAGTGATGTCGGCAACGTTTCCCAGGTGGTCCCGGTCATCCAGCCGATGCTCAGCATCACCGACGTGGCGGTGCCGGGTCACTCCCAGGGCATGGTTGAGGCTTCCTGCTCGCAGAAGGGCCTGGATTCCATCATCCTGGGTGCCACAGCCCTGGCTTGGACAGCCATTGATGTCATCCTGAACCCGCAGCTGCTGCAGGAAATCAAGGATGAACATGCCTACAACGTCGCTCACCAGACTGACTGATCAATGAAAAAAGCAGTCCTCGGACAGATGATGTCTGAAGACTGCTTTTCTTTTGTGTTTACAGAGCCTTGATCAGGGCCTTGACGTTTTCTTCCTTTGTCATGAAGCTGGTGACAAAGCGGACCGCGGTATGATCCTTGTCAATCGCACCGTTCAGGCTGAAGCCGAAGTTCTTCTGCAGTTCCCTGATCTTCTTGTTGGAGAGGATCGGGAAGAGCTGGTTGGTTTCCGGCTCGGACAGGAAGCTGTAGCCCTTTTCCTTCAGCGCGTCGGCCAGCATGTCGGCCATGGCCATGGCGTGCTTTGCGACGGTCAGGTAGCGGTTGCCGGTGAAGAGCTGCTCGAACTGGATGCCCAGCAGGCGGCCCTTTGCCAGCATGGCCCCGTGCTGCTTGATATAGTAGCGGAAGTTTGCCTTGTAGGCGTCGTTGTTGATGACGATCGCTTCGCCGAACAGGGCGCCGACCTTGGTGCCGCCGATGTAGAAGACATCACAGTACTTCGCAAAATCGGTCAGCTTCATGTCGCAGTTCTTCGAAGCCAGACCGTAACCCAGCCGGGCTCCGTCGCAGAACAGCGGCACATTGTATTTCCGGCAGACGCGGGACAGCGCCTGGATTTCCTTCTTTGTATACAGGGAACCGAGTTCAGTCGGCCAGGAGATATAGACAGCCCCGGGCTGGACAATATGTTCGGCCGAACCGTCATCGCGCTGATTCACGATGGCTTTTTCGACATCCGCAGCCGTGATCTTGCCGTTTTCCGTCGGCAGGGTCAGGCACTTGTGTCCGGTCATTTCCAGAGCGCCTGTCTCATGCACATTGATATGTCCTGTATCCGCACAGAGAGCCCCCTGGTACGGCTTCAGCAGGGAATTGAGAACGATGACGTTGGCCTGGGTGCCGCCGACCACAAAGTGGACATCGGCATTCTCGGCTTTGCACGCCTTCTTGATGAGTTCACGGGCATTGTCGCAGTGCGGATCAACGCCATAGCCGCTAGTCTGTTCTTCATTGGACGCTGCCAGTGCTTCCAGAATTTCCGGAATACAGCCTTCAACGTAGTCGCTGTCAAATTTAATCATTTTGTGTACCTCCACCCTGTTATCATAATGGAAAAATGCTAAAATAAGTATCACTAACGGTGAAAAACATGAAACGATTCAGACAGGATGAAACAGCCGCGATGGCTGAGATATTAAGGAATAACGGGGTAATCAGCGTGCCGACGGACACGGTTTACGGGGTATGTGCACGCATGTCTGCGGAAGCGGCTCAGGAACAGCTGAGGAAAGTGAAGAACCGGCCGGCGGACAAGGCATTCCCGCTGATGTGCAAGGATGCCGGCGAGATTGAAACGGTGGCCGAAACAGATGCGCGGTCCAGGAAGCTGATCGCGGCCTTCATGCCGGGCCCGGTGACCCTGATCCTGAAGAAAAAGCCGGAAGTGCCGGCCTTTGTCAACGGCGGGATGGCGACCGTGGCGGTGCGCATGGCGACCAGTGAACCGGTCCGGAAACTGATCGAATTGCTGGGGGAGCCGGTCTATATGACCAGTGCCAACCAGTCGGGTCATCCGGTCAGCACCAGCCTGGATGAAATCGAGACTTCATGCCCGCTGCTGGACGGCATGATGGAAGGCAGTCCGAGCTTCGGCCAGGCCAGCACGATCATCGACTGCACCGGGGAAGAGATCCGCATCCTGCGGGCCGGTCCGGTCACGATGGCCGATATTGAAACAGCACTGAAACAGTAACAGGCGCCCGCAGGCGCCTGTTTTCAGAAGTATTGCATGATGTCTTCAAGACTGCCCATGGCTGCCGTCTGGTCAGCCAGGAAGCGGGCCTGCTGGCGGTAATAGTCATCCGCCACCAGCCGGCGGTAGTTTTCATAGAGGCTCTCCATGGAGAGATTGTCTTCGGCCAGCACCACCCCGGTTCCCAGGCGTTCGGCCGCATAGGCATTCCAGTTTTTCTGCCAGCTGCCGTTGTTGATGATGAGCTGCGGAACGCCGGCGCTCAGGCAGGCGTTGAACAGGGCATCACTGCCGTCATGAATGCATACCAATGCGTCTTTAATCGTCTGATAGTTCATGGCCGGCAGGAAGTGCAGGTTTCTTTCTTTGGCGGTCAGGCAGTCCGGATACCAGGCTTCGACCGGATAGGGGGCCCCGAGGAAGGCCTCCGTGATCATTTTGCGCAGCTGCTTTGGTTTGTACGAAGATTCGTGCAGCAGGATCACAACCTTGTCAGTCGGTGCGGCAGCTTCCGGATACGGCAGGATACTGCCGATGCGGGTAATCGGAAAGTCATCCGGGAAGGGCTGTACGGCCGGCGGGGAAAAGGCAATCCGGCGGGAGGCGGTCTCCAGCAGGCTGCGCATCTGCAGCACCTGCTCAAGCCGGTACGAAGTCAGCACTTCATTGAGTCCGTTGATGCACTCGGCCGGGAACCGGCGGGTGCGGATCATCGGGGCGCTGACCAGCGTGAAGATGCGTATATTGTCCAGCCGGGAAGCAATCAGGGCGGCGGCCCGGCCATCATCGATCATCAGGTCCGGCTGGAATGCCGCGATGGCCTTCCGGATGGTTTCCGTGTCAGCGGTCAGATAGTCCCTGTCCAGAGCCCCGACGGAATACAGATACTCCTCATAGGTTTTTCCCGCCCCTTCGCTGCGGCGGTGAAAAAAGGATACTTTCGGCCGGGCGGCAGGAAAGAGCTCCGTATTGCGGTAGCGGCTGTCTTCCGGCGCGCATACGGAAACCGCATGACCGTTCTGCCGGAACAGATCGATCATGTTCTGGACCAGAATGCGGCTGGCCGCGTCTTCCCGGCGGGTGGTCGGCGGGGTGATCAGGATCTTCATGATTCAAGTATATCATTTACCGTGAGGTTGCGCGGAAGTTCAAATTCTTCTATCATGAATGAAACAAAGAGGAGGTTTTTGGCATGCTTGAAGTACTGAATCATCCTTTGATTACCCATAAACTCACGATCATGCGCAACAAGGACACCGGAACCAAGGATTTCCGGGAAAACCTGGACGAAATCGCCGAACTGATGGCTTACGAGGTCTGCCGCGATCTGCCGGTCAGAGCCGTGGACATCGAAACACCGATGGGCGCCTGCACCGGTTATGAACTGAGCAAGCAGGTTGTCATCGTACCGATCCTGCGGGCCGGCATCGGTCTGCTGGACGGGATCCGCAGACTCATTCCGACGGCCAAGGTCGGCTTCATCGGTCTGTACCGTGATGAAGAAACCCTGGAACCGCATGAGTATTTCGCCAAGTTCCCGAAGAATCTTGATGAATCGATCATCATGATCGTCGACCCGATGCTCGCAACCGGCGGCAGCGCCATTGCGGCCATTGACATGATCAAGAAGCGCGGGGCAAAGAATATCCGTCTGGTCTGCCTGGTCGGGGCTCCGGAAGGCGCCAAGGCGGTTCAGGAAGCTCATCCGGATGTGGATATCTACCTGGCGGCGATGGATGACCACCTCAATGAGATCGGCTATATCGTGCCGGGTCTCGGTGACGCGGGTGACAGAATCTTCGGCACCAAATAAATGGCACTGACACTCTTCTATGTCCGCACGGGCATATATATGCTGTGTCTGCTGGTATCCTTCTATGCCATGCAGGCGCTCGATTTTGAAAAACTGCTGAAAAAAAACAGGGTCATGGAAGCCCGGGTGCTTTATGCATTGCTGGTGGTTTCCCTGGCCTGGCTCTCTGCCCAGTTTGTGCTGGGATTCCTTTATCGCCTGCAGTGATAAGGAACACGGTGCTTCGTGCTATAATATTGCAGGCACAGGTAATTTTGCGTGAACATCAAAAGTCTTTTTATCGGAGCGTTTCCGTATTTCGCACTGCCGTTTGTCATTTCCCTGGTTCTGGTCCCCGTCTGTAAGATGATCGGGCTGAAACTGGGGTTTTATGCGGTGGAAAATGCCAGAACGGTGCACCACGGCCGGATCGTCCGGATCGGCGGGGTGGCCATCTTTCTGGCTTTTCTGATTTCCCTGGCGGTGCTGTGGGCGGCTGATGAC
>JAFWEA010000242.1 GCA_017543005.1 Solobacterium sp.
CGGGGGACATACTATCTGCGCCTGTACCGCATGGTGGACCGGGTCACGGCTCGCCGGCAGGCCCAGATCCAGTATTATCACGACAACCCCGATGTCAAGGAAGCCTGGCTGATTGCCTATCCGGACCAGTCCGTGCATTCCGCCAATATCGACGATGCCGATACGTACCACATGGATACGTTCAAAATGTATTATGATCTTGAGCCGGATGTGCAGCTGCACTTCTACTGGCTGACCGACTACTCTCCTGAAAGCATTGCCAACGGGTGATCAGAACCGGTCAATATCTTCTTCTTTGAACCCGTCCGGGGTCAGAATCATCAATGAGCGGAACCCGCACCGGCGGATCAGCTGCAGGGCATCCGCAAAACCGTAATCGAGAAAGGATCTGTCATGGCAGTCACTGCTGAGGCAGATCTTTGCTTTTTTCTCGTGCATATACTGCAGGATGTGAATGTCCGGATAGGGGCGGGTGCGGTAACCGCGGGCCATGGCCCCGGTATTGACTTCAATGATCTTTCCGGGCGCCAGACGGTCAACCGCTTCACAGGCACAGGAAAGATACACCGGATCATCAAATCGGAAGAAATCCTCATGTTCATTGAACTTGGCAATCAGGTCGATATGCCCGGCAATGTCCGCTTCTGTACATTCTGCCAGCTGTCCGGCCTTTTCATAGTAGGCCGCCGCCATGGCCGGCATGGAACCGCCGTAGGTATCCTCCAGCAGTTCGATGAACTGTTTGCGGGTATAATCTATGGATTTCAGGGTGTCCTGACAGGGCAGGAAGTGGACACTGCCGATGATATAGTCAAACTGTTCCGGATGCTCAACGCGGCTGTCAAGGTCTTCCTCAATGCCGAGATAAACCGGGATCGGTGTCTGCAGGCTGCGGATATCCTTCATGTAGGCAGAAAGATGCGCCGGACTCATGGCCGCCGGATCAAACAGAGCCGGGGCATGGCCGGAGAAGCCGAGACTGTCAAAGCCTCTGGCCAGTGCGGCTTCAAGCATCTGTTCCGGTGTGTCCCTGCCGTCACAGTAGATCGTGTGGGTGTGCAGATTCTGTTTCATGGCCGTATTGTATCACATGCCATGGTATAATCACCTGCAGGAGGAAGTTCCATGCGTATTCTGGTTTCCAATGATGACGGGATTGATGCGATCGGTCTGCAGACACTGGTCAGTGTTCTCGGCCGTGAACATGAAGTATATGTCAGCGCCCCTGACCGGCAGCGCTCCGCCGCCAGCCACAGTGCCACGTTCTTTCTGCAGGATCTTTATGCAGAACCGCGGCGGCTGGAAGGAGCAGTGCTGGCCTATGCGGTCTCCGGGACCCCGGCAGACTGCGTCTATGCCGGCCTCCATGGGCTGTTTGAACAGCCGGTGGACCTGGTGGTCTCCGGCATCAACCGGGGCTGGAACGTCTCCACGGACTGTCATTATTCCGGCACCGTGGCCGCGGCCTTTGAAGGCCTGATGAACGGGATACCGGCCATTGCGGTATCGCTGGCTTCCTTTGAAAGCGAAGACTATGAAGCGGCAGCGGAAGTAACCAATCTCCTTACGGAAATCGTCCTGACGCATTCGGCTTCGAAAGACCATATCTGGAATGTCAATGTCCCGGCGGTGGATTTTGAGGAACTGAAGGGGATCCGGGAAACCGGCTTTGATTCCCGTGGCATGTATGATCATATGACGGCGAAGACCGAACTGCCGGACGGCCGTGTACAGCTGCACTTTGACAGCCCGCCGGCCCTCAGCCGCCCGCATGACAACCTGGCCGGGGATATTACCGCGGTGGAAAACGGGTATGTATCCGTAACCCTGCTGAAACGGGACTGGACCGGCTATGAGCATATGGCAGAGGCAGGGGAGGTTCTGCAGGGGATTCTGGAGAAAAAACAAAATAACACTTGACCGGAACGGCAGGCTTTGTTATATTTAATGAGCACTGATTTTCTGTGCATAGCTGCGCCGGTAGCTCAACTGGATAGAGCATTTGACTACGAATCAAAAGGTTACGGGTTCGACTCCTGTCCGGCGCGCCATCGGGATGTAGCACAGCTTGGTAGTGCAC
>JAFWEA010000243.1 GCA_017543005.1 Solobacterium sp.
ATTTTCCTTCAGACCGGACAGGGTATCCTTCTTGCTCTTGACAGCTGCTTCGGTCAGGACACGGGTTGTCTCCTGGAAGGATGCAGCGGACAGGAACGAGTCGGTTTCGACTGCCGACTTGGAAATACCAAGCAGGATCGGTGCATACTTGGCCGGGGTCTTGTCCTCGTCGAGCATCCGGCTGTTGATTTCCTCCATGCTGCGGAGGGACAGCGACTGGCCGACCGAGTAGCCCGTATCACCGCCGTTGGTGATGACGACCTTCTTCAGCATCTGCTTGATCATGACTTCCAGATGCTTGTCGGAGATATCGATGGACTGGCTGGAGTAAACCTTCTTGACTTCCTTCAGGATATACTCTTCAACCGCTCTCACACCGGCAACTTCCAGCAGTTCCTTCGGAGCGATCTGGCCTTCGGTCAGCGGATCACCGGCCTTGACCGTCACGCCGACTCTGATGTCGGAACGGACCGCCTGGGTCAGGTCACACTTGTGCTCGATCTTATCCTTGGCATTTTCCACGGTAACAACCTGGCCGGTATGGTTCTCCTGTTCACGGATATCAACGACTTCACCGTCAATCTTGGCGATGACGGAAACCCGCTTCGGGGTTCTGGCTTCGAAGAGTTCTTCAACTCGCGGCAGACCCTGGGTGATATCACCGGACTGGTTGGCAACACCGCCGGTATGGAAGTTACGCATGGTCAGCTGGGTACCCGGCTCGCCGATTGCCTGCGCGGCCATGACACCGATTGCTTCACCGGTTTCAACCGGGTTGCCGGTCGCCATGTTGCGGCCGTAGCACTTGCAGCAGATGCCGTGGGTGGATTCGCAGGTGAAGACGTTGCGGATATATGCCTGCTTGACGCCGGCATCCACAACCTTCTGGGCCAGGTCATCGGAAATGTAGGTGTTCTCATCCACGATGATTTCGCCTGTTTCCGGATCGGTGATGGCCTGCTGTGTGTAGCGGCCGACAATCCGGTCATAGAACTTCTCGATCATGGAGTTGTTGCGCTCGTCAACGATATCCTCAACGAGGTAGCCCTTTTCCGTGCCGCAGTCTTCTTCCGTAATGATGACTTCCTGGGCAACGTCAACCAGACGTCTGGTCAGATAGCCGGATTCGGCTGTCTTCAGCGCGGTATCGGTCAGGCCCTTACGGACACCATGGGTGGAAATGAAGAACTCGGACACGCTCATGCCTTCACGGAAGCAGGAGTAGATCGGGACTTCGATGATGGACGGCTGGTATTCCTTACGCGACTTCGACTGGGTCGGACGGGCCATCAGACCACGCATGCCGGCCAGCTGTGTGAAGTGGTTCTTGTTGCCGCGGGCGCCGGATACAGCCATCATGTTGATCGGGTTCATTCTCGGCAGAGATGTCATCAGGGTATCACCGACGGTATTCTTGACCTTGTCCCACAGATCGGAGAACGCCCGTTCCCATTCCTGCGGGGTCAGCAGACCTCTGTCTCTCAGTTCATTCAGCTGGTCTGCCTTTTCCTTACCTTCGTTGACATACTTGTCCTTGTCCGGAGCGACGGAAATATCACTCAGGGCGACAGTCATGCCGGCGGTGGTGGAGTACAGATAGCCCATGTCCTTGAGGGAGTCGAGGATATCACTGGTACCGTTGATATGATACTTGTCGAACACGGCAGCGATCAGGTTACCGAGATCCTTCTTCTTGAATTCCGGAGTGATCGGCCGGCTGGCAATCTCTTTCTTGAGATCGGTGCCCAGCGGGACGAATTCGCTGTCCGGGGTCGCCTTGAGCGATTCTGCGCTGGCATCGTTGAGATACGGGAAGTCAGACGGGAAAACATTGTTGAAGATGATCTTGCCGACCGATGTCAGCAGGTAGCTCTCATTCTGCTTTTCCGTGAAGCCGTCCTTGTGCAGGGACCTGGCCGGCAGGGCGATTCTGGTGTGCAGATGCACAGCGCCCAGCTGGTAAGCCATCATGACTTCATTGACGTCCTTGTAGAGGTGACCTTCGTTGTCACCATAGCGGCGCCACTTGGCTGCTTCGACCGGCAGGCCGAGCCGCTCCAGGGCGTCTGCCTTCTTATAGAACTCTTCGGCGGTCTCTTCCATGTTCAGATAGAAGTTGCCCAGCACGAGGTCCTGACCAGGAGTAACGATCGGTTTACCATCCTTCGGGCCGAGAATGTTGTTGGCACCGAGCATCAGGACTTCCGTCTCGGCTCTGGCCATTTCACTCAGCGGCAGATGGACAGCCATCTGGTCACCGTCGAAGTCGGCGTTGAACGCCGGGCAAACGAGCGGATGGACACGGATTGCATGACCGTCAACCAGTTTCGGGAAGAAGGACTGGATACCGAGTCTGTGCAGGGTCGGGGCACGGTTCAGGAAGACCGGGTGGCCTTCGATGACCTGCTCAACGACATCCCAGACGCGGGCATCCTGTCTGTCGATCAGCTTTTCGGCTGTCTTCGGGTTGGACGCAATCTGCTGGTTGACCAGTTCGTTGATGACGAACGGCTTGTACAGCTGAATGGCCATTTCCTTCGGCAGACCGCACTGCCACATCTTCAGATCCGGTCCGATGGCGATAACGGAACGGCCGGAGAAGTCGACACGCTTGCCCAGCAGGTTCTGACGGAAGCGGCCCTGCTTACCCTTAAGGGCATGGGACAGCGACTTCAGAGCTCTGCCGCCGGCACCGGTAATCGGCTTGGAACGGCGTCCGTTGTCAATCAGCGCATCGACTGCTTCCTGCAGCATGCGCTTTTCGTTCTGGACGATGATCGCCGGTGTACCCAGTTCAAGCAGCTTCTTCAGACGGTTGTTCCGGGTGATGACACGGCGGTACAGATCATTCAGGTCGCTGGTGGCGAAACGGCCGCCATCCAGCTGCAGCATCGGTCTCAGATCCGGCGGGATAACCGGCAGGACCGTCAGCACCATCCATTCCGGACGGTTGTCGGAATCACGGAAGGCATCAATGGTTTCCAGGCGCTTGATGAGCTTCTTGCGCTTGTCGCCGTTGGCCTTTTCCAGTTCGGCCATGATTTCGTTGTGTTCCTTCTCGAGATCGACCTGTTCCAGCAGGGTCTTGACGGCTTCGGCGCCGGTGGCGGCGGAGAAGCTGCCCGGCCCGTAGATGGCGGTGTTCTCACGGAACTCACGTTCGGAAAGGATCTGCTTGTAAGTCAGTTTTGTATCACCCGGATCGGTGACGATCCAGGATACGAAGTAGACAACTTCTTCGAGGTGCTTCGGCGGGACATTGAGCAGCAGGCTCATGCGGCTCGGAATGCCGCGCAGATACCAGATGTGCGCAACCGGAGCAGCCAGTTCGATATGACCCATGCGCTCCCGGCGGACACTGGACTTGGTGATTTCAACACCGCAGCGGTCGCAGATCACACCCTGATAGCGGATCTTCTTGTACTTTCCGCAGGCGCACTCCCAGTCCTTGGTCGGACCGAAAATGCGTTCGCAGAACAGACCGTCTTTCTCCGGCTTCTGGGAGCGGTAGTTAATGGTTTCCGGCTTCTTTACTTCGCCATAGGACCATTCGTGAATACGTTCAGGTGATGCCAGACCGACGCGAATTGCATCAAAATCATTAATGTTCATCGTTCTGCCTCCTCCTTATTCTTCACCTGCGGAATCGAGATCATCGAAGCCGACAACAGCCGCAGCCGGTACATCGTCTTCGTCCAGTCCTTCACGGATGGTCAGATCGCCGGTTTCTTCCGCATCGTTGACATAAGTCTGCCGGTTGAGATCCATGGTGGTCTCTTCCTTGAGTTCATCCTGGGCCATCTGCTTCAGATCCATTTCGGTTCCGTCCGCATTCAGCATCCGGACATCGACAGCCAGGGCCTGCAGTTCATGCACCAGCACCCGGAAGGATTCCGGAATACCGGCAGCCGGCAGGTCTCTGCCCTTGACGATGGCTTCGTATGTCTTGGTACGGCCCATGATATCGTCGGACTTGACAGTCAGGATTTCCTGCAGTGTATTGGCAGCGCCATAGGCTTCCAGAGCCCAGACTTCCATTTCACCGAATCTCTGACCGCCGTTCTGCGCCTTGCCGCCCAGCGGCTGCTGGGTAACCAGGGAATACGGACCGGTAGCCCGGGCATGCAGCTTGTCATCGACCATGTGGGCCAGCTTGATCATGTACATGACGCCGACCGCGATCCGTTCATCGTACGGTTCACCGGTCATGCCGTCAGTCAGCAGATACTTGCCGTCCATGGATGTATGAGCTTCCTGCATGATGTTTCTGAGGTCTTCGTTGGATACACCGTCGAAGACCGGGGTAGCGAACTTGACGCCGAGGCTTCTCGCCGCCATGCCGAGGTGGACTTCCAGCACCTGTCCGATGTTCATACGGGACGGGACACCGAACGGGTTCAGCATGATGTCAATCGGCGTGCCGTCCTGCATGTACGGCATATCCTCGATCGGCATGATCTTGGAGATGACGCCCTTGTTGCCGTGACGGCCGGCCATCTTGTCACCTTCGGAAATCTTCCGCTTCTGGACAACATAGACCTTGACGACTTCATTGACTCCCGGCGGCAGTTCGTGGTCATCCTTGCGCTTGAAGACGCGCACGGAATGAACGATACCGGCACCGCCGTGCGGTACTTTCAGGGAATTGTCGCGGACTTCGCGGCTCTTCTCACCGAAGATCGCCAGCAGCAGCTTTTCTTCCGGAGTGATTTCACTCTGGCCCTTCGGGGTTACCTTACCGACCAGGATATCGCCTTCCTTGACTTCCGCACCGACCATGACGATACCGCGGCCATCGAGGTTGCGGCAGGCACTTTCGGCAACGTTCGGAATATCACGGGTGATTTCTTCCGGACCGAGCTTGGTTTCCCGGCATTCGAGATCATATTCTTCAATATGGATGGATGTGTAGACATCTTCGCGCACCATGCGTTCGGACATGATGATCGCGTCTTCATAGTTGTAGCCGTGCCATGTCATGAAGGCAATCAGCACGTTCTGACCCAGGGCCAGTTCGCCTTCCTGCATAGCCGGACCATCCGCCAGGATATCGCCGCGCTCCACCCGTTCGCCGTCAAAGACAATCGGTCTCTGGTTCAGGCAGGTGGAAGCGTTGGAACGGCGGAACTTGGTCAGTTCATAGACATGTTCGCGGCCGTCATCTTCCGTGACGATGACCTTGTCAGCGTCTACGTAGGTGACAACACCCGGAGCTGTCGCGACGCAGGCCGCGCCGGAGTCACGGGCAATGCGGTGTTCCATGCCGGTGCCGACAAACGGGCTGTGCGGGTTCAGCAGCGGAACTGCCTGACGCTGCATGTTCGCGCCCATCAGGGCCCGGGTGCAGTCGTCGTTTTCCAGGAACGGGACGCAGGCCGTCGCAACCGAGACAATCTGCCGCGGGGAAACGTCGGCGAAGTCGATTGTTTCCTTCTCCGCCATGACGGTATCACCGGCAATTCTCGCAACGACACGGTCATTCACCAGCCGGCCGTCCTGAATCTCGTTGGCCTGGGCGATGACATGATCGTTTTCTTCGTCCGCGCTCATATATACAACTTCATCGGTGACGACACCGTCTTCGTTGACCTTCCGGTACGGCGTCTGGATAAAGCCGTATTCATTGACTCTGGCATAGGTTGTCAGATAGGAAATCAGACCGATGTTCGGACCTTCCGGTGTTTCAATCGGGCAGATCCGGCCATAGTGGGAGTTGTGAATATCACGCACTTCGAAGCCGGCCCGTTCTCTGGTCAGACCGCCCGGACCAAGCGCGGAGATACGGCGCTTGTTGGACAGTTCAGCCAGCGGGTTCTGCTGGTCCATGAACTGGGACAGCTGGGAACTGGAGAAGAACTCCTTGATCGCAGCGGTCAGCGGCCGGATATTGGTCAGCTGCTTCGGGGTCAGGCCGGAAGCGTCCGCAATGGACATCCGTTCCTTGACAACCCGCTCCATCCGGGACAGACCGATCCGGAACTGGTTCTGGATCAGTTCGCCGACTGTACGGATACGGCGGTTGCCGAGCATATCGATATCATCGGCACTGCCCACGCCATCCAGCATGGTCAGTTCATAGTTGTACAGCGCGTACATATCCGGCATGGTGATCGTGTGCTTGCTGTTGAGCGGATCCACACCGATCAGCTTGACGGCATGACCGTCATCCGTCAGGATATCGATCTGCTGTACGCAGGCGCCGATCAGCCAGATGGTGACATCTTCCTGCGCCATGACATGGGCCTGTACGTTTTCTTCCATGTCTGTGGACAGGACGAACTTGTGCTCGCTTTCCGGATCATATGTGCAGTCGGCAATATCTTCGCCATTGGCCAGGATACGGCCGATGGTGTAGAGCCGGTTGCCGTAGTTCATGACGGCGGCAGCGTTGTCGTTTGTCAGCTTGACTTCCTGGGCGATGATGCCGGCATAGACCGTCACCTTTTCGAATTCGGAAGCGATTGCCTTCACATCGGCAGCCGTGATGACGGTGCCGCGGGACATGCTGACCTTCTTGCCTTCCAGGTCGGTGGCCAGAATACGGCCGATCAGACCATTGGTCCAGGAAGTCTCCATCTCGGAGGTAACCGGATGAGAAAAATCATGAATATAAGGAAGGGCCCGGCAGCAGATGCCCTTGGCCAGTTCCGGCTTCAGTGCATTCCGTTCTGCCTTGCCGATCATCTTGTTCTTCTTGAAGATAACCTTGCCTTCTGCCCCGACGAGATCATTCTTCAGGACATGGCCTTCCATACGGTCAAGAACATTCAGCTTCTTGAGCACCTTGTAGCGGCCGGCCTTGGTCAGGTCATACCGGCGGTAATCAAAGAACTTGGCATCCATCAGGTTCATGGCACCTTCGATGGTGGCAATTTCATCTGCCCGCTGGTTCTCATAGACGCTCAGCAGTGCTTCATTGGTTGTCTTTGTCTTGTCGGCGGCCAGGGTGTTGCGCACTTCCTCATAGTTGCCGAAGACAGAAGTATACAGAAGCATATAGTCGTTCAGGAATTCCCGTTCTTCACCCGGAACGATAACATCCGGGTACAGCTCAAACTGCAGAGCCTTCAGGAATTTCTGC
>JAFWEA010000244.1 GCA_017543005.1 Solobacterium sp.
TCTTCTGTAATTCCGGTACAGGGCATAATCCTTAAATGGATTTATCCCTCTTCTGTCTATAGGGGTATTGATACACTTTAAGCCCAGTGCCTGAAAATCTTCTTCATGACCGACAAACGGCATGGACAGAACCACTTCATGTTCCTCCATCAGCTTTTTGATCAGGTCCAGCCGGAACCGGTACAGCATGTAGGAATGGTTCGTAATCAGCAGGATCTTTTTGCGTTCCCGCTTGGCTCCTTCATGGATGCCCTTCTGGGTAAACACTGCCCCGAACGTACCGAAGAAACACTTGAGGTCCATCAGGAACGAGATATGTTTTGTATAGTAGCCGTCCAGTTCTGCCTTGCGGCTGATTTCCAGTTCATCCCGGCCGTTGATCTGGGCCCAGCCGGTCAGCCCCGGCAGGATATCGTTGGCCCCGTACTTATCCCTTTCCGCAATCAGATCTTCCTGGTTGTACAGGGCAGGCCGCGGGCCGACGATACTCATGTCACCTTTGAGGATATTGATCAGCTGCGGCAGTTCATCCAGACTGGTTTTCCGCAGGAACCGGCCGGCTTTGGTTATAAACCTCTCCGGATCTGCCAGCAGGTGCGTCGGCATATCTTTCGGGGTATCGGTATACATCGTCCTGAACTTCAGGATATCGAACTCTGTTTTATGAATACCGACACGGCGCTGCCGGAAAAAAACCGGGCCCGTACTGTCCAGTTTGATCCAGATCATCAGAATCACAAAAAGGGGCAGCAAAACCAGCAGCCCTATGAGAGATAATACGAAATCAATCAATCGTTTTACTGCGTGTCGGTACATACCGTCAGTATTCTATCATCATTTATTAAATTTATAAATAAGTGAAAACTAATTCGAATTCTTTTGCCCTTCCGAACCCCCCTGTATCATCAGTTCTCCGGGTTCATTCCGCATACGGCAGCGGCTTGTATCCGACCAGTTTCCGCCCGCGCAGGATCCGGTCCGGATTATCCTCCAGCAGCATATACGTATAATCTTCCCCGAAGTTTTTTTCAAGATACTCCGTACAGCCGCGCATGTCTGTATTGCGCCAGTATGTCCGGTGTGCGTCTGAGGCCACGCAGGATACCACACAATGCCGCAGAAGCGACAGCGCGGTATCTCTTGCCTGCCGGCCGTTTTCGCCCAGAATCGAGCCTTTATTGAGCTGTATGCCGCAGCCCAGCTGATACCAGTCGTAAACAACCGAAGGATCATCCTGCACAAAGTAATACCGGGCCGGATGGGCAATCACCGGCACGTAACCGGCTTTGATGCAGGCCGAGATGATTTTGCGGCACCAGGCCGGATTTTCCCCGAATTCGAATTCCAGTAGAAAATACTTTGAACTGTTCAGGGTCCATACTTTCCCCTGCTTCAGCAGATCCGGCAGATCTTCCCGGGCCATGATCTCCATGCCCTGGTACAGATGCACCGGCAGGCCGGCCCTGTGCACGGCATCATGCAGTGCATCCCAGCGTTCCTGCAGTTTTTCACCGGCATAGTTGTCAAATATGTTCTGATAGCAGTGCGGCGTCGTAATCAGCGAATGCGTACCGGATTCCAGAGCGGTTTCAATCAATTTCAGAGACATCGCCATACTCTCGGAACCGTCGTCCACCCCGGGCAGCACATGCGTATGAATATCAATCATGACGCCTCCAGGTCCGGCTCCCCGCCAAACTTTTCATACAGTTTCTTCTGTACTTCCTTGGCCTGCGAACTGATTTCATAGTCCGTCATGCCATACAGGAACGCATAGAGATCCTGTATGACCTTTTCGTAATCCCGCAGGACATAGCACGGCGAGTAGCCATTATACTCAATGGACGCCCGGATGGCCTTGCCGTCATCCATAGGAACATCCTGGGTTTCAATATTACGCAGATCATACGAAAGAATCCGGGTCAGCCA
>JAFWEA010000019.1 GCA_017543005.1 Solobacterium sp.
CATGAACTGCTGCAGTCTGGTGAAGTCCGGCCAGCTGTACTTGATGCCGACGACATTCGGACATTCCGCCGCGACTGCCTCAGCCACAGCCGGAGAGATATCATTCACCGCATTCTGCGGAATGGCATAGAGATAAACCGGGAAGTCTGCCAGCACGGACGATGCCGTAAAGCTTTTTCATCTGTACTTCTCCTTCAGCTGACGGATCACCCGGTCAGCGATCTCCGGCGGCAGCAGTCTTGTCACATCCCCGTCATTCAGGGCGATTTCCTTGACCACCGAAGAGCTTAGGAACGAGTAATCCGGCCGGGCAATGAAGAACAGCGTTTCGATCTTATCATTGAGCATCAGGTTGGCTGTTGCCTGCTGCAGTTCATATTCATAGTCGGAAACCGCACGGATTCCGCGGACGATTGCCCCGCAGCCGATCTTGCCGGCATAGTCAACGGTCAGGCCGCTGCCGATCATGACGGTAATATGATCATGGTTGGGCAGTGCGGCAATGCTTTCCTCAATCATTTCTTTTCTCTCTTCAGCGGTAAAGACGCAGGTTTTGCGCGGATTCTGCATGATCAGGACAACCAGTTCATCGAACATGCGGCTGGCCCGCTCGATGACATCAAGGTGTCCGGTGGTGATGGGATCGAATGTTCCCGGGTAACAAGCTTTCATGATTCAGTCCTCCTGACAGATGTAATAGCGGATACGGGTGATGCCGTATACCGCATCTTTATGAAACCGGATCGATGCTGTATCCTCCGGCTGCGGATCTTCTTTTAATGATTCAATGACTACCCGGGCGCCCGGGTTCAGCAGCTGATATTCCTCCAGCAGTCTCAGGATCCTATCGTTTTCCTGTCTGGCATAGGGCGGATCCAGATAGACCAGATCGAACTTCTTCCCCTCCCCATGCAGGATACCCAGGGCGGATACTGCTTTGGTGCAGAGAACACGGCTGCGCTCCCCGGCCTTCAGTGATGCAATGTTGTTCCGGATGACGCGGACTGCTTCCCGGCTGCTGTCGACAAACACCGCCTGGTCCATGCCCCGCGACAGGGCTTCCAGGCCGATCGCCCCGCTGCCGGCATAAAGATCAAGCACTGCCCCGCCGGCAAAGAAACCACCCAGGGAAGAAAACACCGCCTCCCTGACTTTATCCAGGGTGGGCCTGGTCGCATCGCCTTTCAGGGTTTCGAGTTTCCGCGAGGAATACTCGCCGGCCACGATCCTCATTCAATTTCACCCCGTTTGTACTGGCAGATGACTGCCTGGGCAATGCCGATGGCGCACATCAGCGACAGTGTCGAGGAACCGCCGGCCGAGATCATCAGCAGCGGCACACCGGTCAGCGGAATGAGCCCGGTCACGCCGCCGATATTGAAAATACTGTGGACAACAATATACATGGCCGTTCCGGTCAGGATAATCCGGCCCTTTTCACTCTTCATCTTCCAGGCATACTGCAGCAGCCGCCAGACAATCAGGCAGTACGGGATAAAGATCATCAGGAAGCCGACATACCCGAGTTCCTCAACCACAATCGCCAGGATAAAGTCCGTATTGGCAGCCGGGAAGCGGGTATATTTACGCACCGAGTTGCCAAAGCCCAGTCCCGTCAGCCCGCCGGTCGCAAACGATACCAGCCCGTTGATCAGCTGATAACCGGTATTGTACTGGTCGACGAACGGATTGATCGAAGACAGAATGCGGTTGATCTGATACTTCTGCAGCGGCAGATGATTGATCAACCCTTCGCCCCATGGTGTCAGCATGAACAAAGCCAGCGCAAACAGCGAACCGACAACTGTAGCCAGACCCCGCTGGAACTTCCGCATCTGCGGATGGGCCGGGATCTCCACGCAGACAAAGCCGATGACCGCCATAACCGCCATGGAACCCAGGTCTCTCTGCAGGATCAGCACGATGAGCATGTATCCGACAACAAAGATTGCCGGCCGCTGCAGCATCGCCCAGTCCGTCGGAAAACGTCTCCTGATATCGCCGCAGTACGCTGCCACGACGAGAATGATCATGATCTTGGAGAATTCCGATGGCTGGATGGAAATATCCACGCTGGAAATCGGCACACGGATCCACGCCTTGGCGCCGCCGACCGCCGGGAACAGCAGGCATGCCAGCAGCAGGATGCCCATCAGGATGGCCAGCATCGGAAAGTTTTCACTCTGCAGATAACGGGTATTGAAGTGGCCGGCCAGCCAGTTCATTGCGGCAAGGCCGCCGGTCAGGAAGACCACCTGCTTGGCCACGGTAAACAGCAGATACCAGGTCCGCCCGTCCGCAATGCCCATCGAGGCACTGGCAATCATAAGCAGACCGAAAAGCGCCAGAAACCAGATGCTCCGGTTGATCAGAACATCATGTTCCGGCGGCAGACTGAGAAAAAACCGGCGTCTGCGCGGGGCAGACTTCTGTGTGTTGTCAATGGATGTCATATACGGAACAATTGTACCATACCCGCAGACTTCCGTAAGCCTGCATAGTTTAACTTTTGACATGCCAGACAATTCTGCTAGAATAACAGACGAGGTAAAAAAAGATGCTTATTAATAATGATACGATTATCAAGGATACTGACCCGAGAATCCGGATGAAGTCCAAACCGGTCAGCCTGCCGCTTTCTGATGAAGACAAGCAGCTGCTGATCGATATGTATACATACGTCAAGGAGTCCACCGATCCCGAACTGGCCGAGAAAAAGAACCTGCGGCCGGCCGTCGGCATCAGCGCCATCCAGCTCGGCATTCCGAAACAGCTGACTGCGGTCATCGTCAGGGAACTCGACAAGAACGACAATGAAGTTGTCTATGAATACATGCTGGCCAATCCGCGGATTGTGTCCTCTTCCGTGCAGAAAGCCTATCTGGAAAGCGGCGAAGGCTGCCTTTCCGTGGCCGAGGAACATGCCGGCTATGTCGTGCGCAGCGCCCGGGTCACCGTCCAGGGCTATGATCTTCTGACGGATCAGAAAATCACCATCCGGGCCCGCGGGTATCTCGCCATCGTGCTCCAGCATGAACTGGATCACTTCACCGGTACCCTGTTCTACGATCACATCAATGCCGGCAATCCGTTCCCGAAGGTTGCCGATGCGGTTGTCATCTGAGAACCCTTTTTATCGTTTTTAATTCATGCTATAATCTGTTTGATATTTAAAGCTTTTACTTTTTATTCTTTTATCAAGATTCACGCATCAACAGCGAGGTTTATAATCTATGACTCAAAACAAAGCCGCAGGCACCGGGCGGGCTGTCCGTTATTCCAGAGTGCCTGAACCGGATTTCGAAAAGAATTCCATCAACCGGCGGACCGACACTTTAGTCTATGCCCTTGGCGGACTTGGTGAAGTCGGCAAGAACATGTACTGCATCGAACACGATGATGAAATCATCATCATTGACTGCGGTGTCCTGTTCCCCGAAGACGAACTCATGGGTGTCGATTACGTCATTCCGGATTTTACATATCTGGTCAAGAACCAGGCAAAGATCAAGGCCCTGATCATCACGCACGGCCATGAAGACCACATCGGCGGGATTCCCTTCTTCCTGCAGTCCATCCATCTCAAGCAGATCTACGCCCCGCGCTTTGCCAAGGCGCTGATCGAAAAGAAACTGGAGGAACACCGTCTGTCCCGTTCCGTCAAAATCGTGGAGATTGACGGTGACAGCCGGGTGCGCACGAAGAACTTCAGTGTCGGCTTCTTCAATACCGTGCATTCCATCCCGGACTCCCTGGGTGTCCTGATCAATACCCCGAACGGCCGGATTGTCGAAACCGGTGACTTCAAGTTTGACCTGACCCCGATCGGCATTCAGTCCGATTATCAGAAGATGGCCTATATCGGCCAGATCGGCGTCACCCTGCTCATGAGTGACTCCACCAACTCCGGTGTCCCGGGCTTCTCGATTTCCGAAAAGCGGGTGGCCGCTTCGATCGTTGATCAGATGCGCCGCACCCCGGGCCGGCTGCTGGTCTCCACCTTCGCGTCCAATGTCCTGCGGCTCAACCAGATTCTGGAGGCCGCTGTCCAGTGCAACCGAAAAGTGGCAGTCTTCGGCCGTTCCATGGAAAACGTCGTTGAAATCGGCAAGCGCATGGGCGTCATCAAGATCCCGGAAAGCAGCTTCATTTCCGGCAATGAACTCAACACCCTGCCGGCCAACCGGATCTGCATTGTCTGCACCGGCAGCCAGGGTGAGCCGCTCGCGGCCCTGAGCCGGATTGCCAACGGCACCCACCGGTTCATCAAGATCATTCCGGGTGATACGGTGCTCTTCTCCAGCAATCCGATTCCCGGCAACGGTGTCTCCGTTTCCGCGGTTGTCAACCAGCTGACCCGGGTTGGTGCTAACGTCATTACGAATTCACCGCTGACCTCCTTCCATACGACCGGACACGCGCCGGTGGAAGAGCAGAAGCTCATGCTGAACCTGATCAAGCCGAAGTACTTCATGCCGGTGCACGGTGAATACAAGATGCTGGTTCAGCACGCCGCCACGGCCGAGGAAACCGGAGTCCCGAAAGAACGGCATATGATCTGCGCCAACGGCGATATTGTCGTACTGCGCAACGAGGAATGCTTCATTGCCAATGAGCGCATCCAGACCGATGCCATCTACGTCGACGGCAACGATGCCAGCGGCCTGTCCACCTCGGTTATCAAGGACCGCCAGATCCTGGCCAACAACGGCATGGTGGCCGTCATCGTCACGATTGACAGCCGCTACAACAAGATCCTCTGCCGGCCTTCCCTGGTTTCCCGCGGATTTGTCTATATCAAGGATTCCCAGACCCTGCTCAAGGAAGCCGAACTGGTTGTCTATGATGCCCTGAAGAAAAAGATGCTGCAGCGCACCACCTTTGGGGAACTGAAGAATACGATCCGCTCATGTCTCGAGCCGTTCCTCTATCAGCGGACCAACCGCAACCCGATTGTCATTCCGGTTATCCTGAACCAGAAGGCAGCCATTGCGGAGATTCAGTCTAGAGCCGCCCACACCAGACGGCAGTAAACCCCGCATAGACAAAAAAAGCCCGTATCCATCGATACGGGTTTCTTTTGTAATTAGAGAATGCTGATGAACTTCTTCTCTTCTGCTTCCTTCTTCTCCGCTGTCGGGATCTCAACGGTCAGTGTGCCGTTGTTGAAGGATGCGTGCACATCGGTTTCACGGATGGCGTCACCGACATAGAAGCTTCTGCTGACCGAGCCTCTGTAACGCTCCTGCCGCAGAATGTTTCCCTTGGCGTCCTTTTCTTCCTGCGTATCATTGTGTTCCGCATGGATGGTCAGGTTGCCGTTGTACAGGGAAATTCTGATGTCTTCCTTCGCATAGCCCGGCAGATCAATATCAAGCAGATATTTGCCGTCTTTTTCGCGGATGTCCGTGCGCATCAGAGCGCTGGCAGAATTGAAGCTGCTGCCGTTGAACATGGAATCAAACATATCATCAAACAAACTTTTTCTTTCTGGTAAATATCTCATCATTACTACACCTCTTTCTCAGCCATCATCCGGCCGCACTTATATGATAGCGCGATTATTAGCACTGTCAACACCTAAGTGCTAATATTTTTACCGATTGATATACGATAAACTGAGTGAAATGCAGATATTGTGCATATTTATCAGCCTTTTAGAGTCTGGCAGATGAACCGATTAATTGCCAAATTGTTTATCCGCGGTACGGTTCCATGGTCCAGATGCCGGGGTGATCCTCCACCGTCAGTTTGCAGTCCGGGCAATGCTCGGCCGGGATGGTCTTTCTGACATCATCGATATGGGCGATCACATCATAGCCGCCGGCCGCGCTGCGGAAATGCATCAGCACAGCAGTCTTCGGGGCTGTATCCCGGATGATCTTTTCAGCCTGGACGGCATCAATGGTAAAGTATCCGCCGACCGGGATCAGGATCAGGTCTGCCCCTTTGAGGGCTGCCGTTTCCTCATCGGTCAGAGGCCGGCCGATATCACCGTAATGAATGACCGAAAAATCATCTGCCTGCAGTCTGCGGATGACATTCATGCCCCGCTTGGTGCCGCCGGCATCATCGTGCGGTACAGTGATTTCCGTCATGACAAACGGATTCGCCGGACCGTCTTTCCGCAGGTGCACCAGATGGACCGCATTGTGGTCCGCATGCCCGTGTGAGCAGTAGACCGCATCGGCGCAGAGATCCGCCGGCAGGTCCACCCCCGGCACACTGCCGGTTTCATACGGGTCAAAGACAACCTGATAGCCGTTGGCTGCCGTGATTCTGAAGCAGGAGTGTCCGAAATACTCAAGTACTGTCATTCTTAGTCCCCTTTCCGGTTCAGCAGCCGCCGGTCTTCCCCGATAATCTCCAGAGGCTCTGCCAGGGCTCTGATCCGTTCCATGATGCGCATGGCATCGAGTTCATTGCGGCCGTCATACGGCAGCGTAAAGTGCTGCTGCAGCGTCCGGAAATCATAATTGGAAGTGAACCAGGTGCAGCGGCCGTTCTGCATGCGGGCATCCAGGACCGAAAGAATCACCGCCCGCAGCCGCTCATTGACTTCTTCAGCTCCGATATCATCCAGAACCAGGAAATCCGCATAGGTCATCCGGCTGATTTCGGTCCGGTGTTCATTGGTTTTCTGCAGTGTGCGCAGCCGTTCGGCAAAGGCCGGGCAATGCACAAAGGCAATCTGTTTTCCCTGCCGGGCCAGCTGGTTGGCCGCGCAGGCAGAAAGATACGTCTTGCCGGTTCCGAGGTTGCCGTAAAGGTACAGCCCCTTCATGGCACTGCAGGCTGTCATCGTCTTCATCAGTGCATTGACATAGGAACGGCTGTCCTGATCCGTAACCCTGATATCCTCAAAGGACGCTGTTTCCATCGCCGCCCCGAGGTCTTTGATCAGATACTGATCCAGATGCGCTTCCTGTTTCTGTTTCTCATCCGCAAACCGGCAGGTTTCCATGGTATCGCTCAGAATACCATCATAGCGCAGGGATGTACGCCAGCCTTTGCGCTTCTGCCGGCAGGCAGAAAGACCGGTGCAGTTCTGGCACAATGAGAGTTCCTTCAGCCAGTCCTGAACCCGCTGCGGCTGCCGGGCCACAGCTTCGGCCGGGATGCCCTGGGCCTGTATGATTTTCATGGCTTCCGGATTCTGCAGGAGTTCAGCCGCCTTCTTCTGCCGCTGCTGTTCCCACTCTTCCGGTTTTGTCAGAGCCGGATTCATCTTTTCCATTACTGTCTGCCCATCCTTTTCATCATTTCCTGCACTTCCTGCAGCTGTTCATCACTGGCCTTCTCTTCCGAACTGTTCTCCACCCGTTCGTAGTATTCCGGCATCTCTCTGGCTGCCTTGCGGCCACCGCCCCCTCCCGGAGGCGTCTTGCGGGCTGCCGCAAAGGCCTGTTCGCGGGTCTTTACCCCGTCTCTTGCCCACTCGCCGGCCACCATGTCGACAAATGACTTGACCAGCCGGTTCTGCGATACCCGCAGGATGTATTCAATCATGATATTGATGACTTCCCCGGAGAACTTCATGTTTAGGGAAAGATTCTCGAGAATTCTGCGGTCGGCAACCGATACCGGCGCACCGTTCTGGCGGGCCTGCAGGAAGGACACCGGCGGCAGGCTGTACGGATCCTTGGCCTGGGTTACATCCGGCTGGGTTTTCTGGCACAGGACCTTCAGTTTCTCAGCATCAAAGGTCATCGTGTTGATGTTGATGCAGCGCATGACCAGGATCCGCATGCGGTCCGCCGAAAGGCCGTAGACCGTAGCCAGCTGGCCGATCAGCTGCATGTTTTCGCGGGTGCGCAGCTCTGCCGGGAACACCAGCGTGGAGGTCTGCGTCAGGAAGCGTTCATAGTCAAAATTGATCTCGGTTTCCTCATTGGAAAAACGGTAGCGCTTCTCCGGCCGGCTGTAATCGACAGTGCGGTCAAGCCCGGCACTGCGGCGGGCATGTGAAACCGCCCGGGTAATTTCCTTGTAATTGGCCCCCGGCAGTCCGGCCGGCTGCAGTTTTGCGGCCGTCAATTCCATCTGCCGGCCGCCCAGGGCCGCCGCCAGCAGCCCGGTGAGTTCCTTCTGCGCCAAGAAACTGCTCACAGACAGCGGTGCATTCAGCACATAGACATAGCTGGTCCTAGTCTCCTGCGTCTGCATGAACACCCGCAGCAGCAGGTATTCTTCCAGACGGATTCTGGCCCGTTCCAGATCATCGATGCTCATATTCAGGATAGCCAGCAGCCGGGCATGGGTTTCCTGGGTCTTCTGCCGGCAGCCTTCGCTGTACAGTGTCATGTACAGGGCTGCCGCATCCCGCCCGATCAGCGGCTGATACAGGGAAAACAGCGATATTGTCAGATCATCGCTGAGAAAACTGCCGCATTCGATTCGATATACATCACCGGTTTTCAGTTCCATTCTCTTCCCCTTCTTCCAATTCTTTCAGCCAGCGGGCTGTCGTCTCCGCCAGCATGGCGGCTGTGCCGTCATTATGAATGACTATATCGGCTTTGGCAATCTGCACTTCCGGGCTCAGCTGCGAACGTATGCGTCCTTCTGCCTGCAGGCGGCTGTATCCCCGGTCCCGTATCATCCGTTCAATGGCATTTTCCTCACTGCAGGTCACCACAACGATCAGATCAAACAGATCTTCCCAGCCGGCCTCGAACAGCAGCGGCACTTCGGCAAAGACCAGCTTTTCCTGCCGGTGCGCTTCCATGAAGGATATGAGATTCGCCTTCACTCTGGGATGAATGATCTGGTTGAGCATCAGGCGGTTTTCTTCATTGGAGAAGATCCGGCGGGAGAGCGCCGCATTCACCAGATTGCCCTCTTCGTCCAGCACTTCCGGTCCGAACCAGGCAATGATCTCGTC
>JAFWEA010000020.1 GCA_017543005.1 Solobacterium sp.
AGCCCGCGGGGAGATGCAGCTGATTGTCACGGCCATGCAGGCTGCCGGACTGGGTGAACTGTACCGGCAGTACGAGGAACTGAAGAAACGGCTTGAGACAGAAGGGCTGTTTGCCCCGGAACACAAGAAACCGTTGCCGCCGTATCCGTTCCGGATCGGCCTGATTACGGGCGCAAATACGGCTGCCCGCTCGGATGTGCTGACCACACTGCAGCGGCGCTGGCCGGTGGCGGTTATCACCGAATATCCGGTCCTGGTGCAGGGCAGTGAAAGTGCTGCCCAGATTGTTCAGGCATTAAAAAAAGCTGATACCGATCATCTGGATCTACTGCTGCTGGTGCGCGGCGGGGGTTCGATTGAGGATCTCTGGTCCTTCAATGACGAAACCCTGGCCAGAACCATTTATGCGCTGAATACCCCGCTGATTACCGGCGTGGGTCATGAAACCGATTTTACGATTGCCGATTTTGCGGCCGATCTCAGGGCGCCGACCCCGACCGGTGCAGCCGAGCGCTGTGCCCCGGATATCCGGGATGTGCTCAGCCGCATTGATCAGTACAGTATCAGACTGGGCGGGGCAGTATCGGCCCGCATGAGTGCCGAAAGAAGGCATATTGAGGCAATCAGACGCTATTCCTGGTTTGCTGATCCGCAGCGCCTGGTCCGTGATCCGCAGCTGCGGCTGAACGATCTTGCTTCACAGCTGGATGAAGAGATCCGCGCGGTTCGTCTGGATCAGGATGATCGGCTGAAACGGCAGACAATGCGCCTGCAGAATGCGCTGCGGGGACGGCTGCGGGATACCGGAAACACACTCCGCGACAGCCGGCAGGCACTGCAGTATGCCTTGACCCTGCGTAAGACGAGAGAAAATGACCGCCTGCAGAAGAATATTCATCTGCTGGATGCCTATTCACCGCTGAAGGTCATGGCCCGCGGTTACAGCGTTGTGCTGAAAAACGGGACGGCTGTCAGAGGTGCTGATATGGTGCAGAAAGGTGATGAAGTGGAACTTCTTCTGGGCCGCGGAAAAGCGGCGGCTGTCATCACCGATACAGATATGGAGGCAGAACATGGCTGAGAAAGAAAAGACATTTGAAGAATCCATGGCCCGGCTTGAAGAAATCGTGCGGATTCTTGAGCAAAACGAAAAACCGCTGGATGAGACAATTTCACTGTTTGAAGAAGGTCTGAAACTGGTCCGTACATGTGATGCCAGACTGAAGTCCTTTGAAACCAGAATCGAGGAAATTACCGCTGCTGATCATGAAGAAGAATGAGTTTGAAGAAATCCTGAAACAGACGGCGGATCAGATCACAGACAGCCGGGTAAAAGATGCCATGCTGTATTCCCTGATGGCCGGCGGCAAGCGGATCCGGCCGATGATGCTGTATGCGATTGCGGCCGGTTACGGACTGACCGATGAAACGGTGAACCGGTTTGCCTGTGCGCTGGAGATGATCCATACGTATTCGCTGATCCATGATGATCTGCCGGCAATGGACAATGATGACCTGCGCCGCGGCCGGCCGACCTGTCATAAGGCCTTTGATGAAGCAACGGCGATCCTGGCCGGGGACGGGCTGCTGACCTATGCCTTTGAAACCGCGGCTTCGACTTCCGGGGCAGCCCCGGAGCAGGTGCTCAGGGGACTGCGGATCCTGGCGGCTGATGCCGGCCCGGACGGCATGGTGCTGGGCCAGTGCCTGGACATGCAGGAATCTGCCTTAACCGACTGGGAAGCCCTGCAGAAGATTCATCATCACAAGACCGGATGCCTGCTCAGTGCGCCGCTGGAAATCGGTGCGGTGATGGCCGGCTGTGATGAGGAAACCTGCGCATTGTGGCGGCAGATCGGCTTCGATATCGGGCTGGCCTTCCAGCTGCAGGATGATATCCTTGATGTCGAGAAAACCGCTGCCGAACTGGGCAAATCCAATTCGGACGAACGAAATGATAAAGTAACCGGGGTCAGCCTTCTGGGGATAGAGAAGGCCAGGACCCTGATGAATCAGCTGTATGACGAC
>JAFWEA010000245.1 GCA_017543005.1 Solobacterium sp.
CGCAACTGGACCCACATGGCCAACGGTGAGGAGCGCATGGGCAAGGGCATCACCCTGTCCTTTGACGAAATCCGCCGGCTGCGTGACATCCTGAACGAGATGGAAGAACTCAGGGATGAGTAAAGCCGAACCGGGACATACGTACCGGCATTACAAGGGCAATCTCTATCGGGTAGTAATGATCGCCACGCACACCGAGACCATGGAACCGCTTGTCATCTATACCGATGATGAGCACATCTGGGCCCGGCCGCTGGCGATGTTCGAGGAACAGATCGAACGGGACGGCATCCTGACTGACCGGTTTGCCCGCCTGGATTAAAAAATGACCGTGAGGTCATTTTCTTTTGTCATTTCAGGCAGCCCGGGCCTGGCGCAGTTCATTGACGAGCTGCTGTACTTCGGGCATGTCCTTGTCCTTGATGAAGGCTTCAATCTGGTCAGCCAGCACGAGATCCTTAGCCCCGCCATCCATGTTCAATGCCAGCTCCAGCAGGCTCTTGAGCAGGTCCTCCTTGTCCGGCAGCAGTGACAGCCCCGGCACGGCGCTTTCATCAAGCAAAGCCAGGAACAGGAAGCGGATGTCTTCGTATTCCTCCTTCGTGCAGGTAGGCCGCTGCAGATAGCGCAGCGGATCGCACTTCATGGCAATTTCCAGGGCGGAGTAAGAAGGCATGATCGTATTGCGGCAGCCTTCCCGCAGCATCCATACGCGGGCCTCCTCGGTTAACGGGGCCAGGTAGCGGACCGTATGCACACGGCCCCAGCCATCGACCTTGCGGGCCGCCGCCAGCAGTTCGTTGTTGGCATCGGGCCACTGGCGCATGGAGAAGGCACAGAACATCGTAAACTCATTGCACAGAGCCAAGGTGCGGACCACATCATAGCTGGTGCCGTCATCGACATTGATCATTTCAAACAAAGCCAGACCGAACTTGATGCATTCCGCATTGTCAGAGCTGCGCATCAGTGCCGTGGCAAAGGCATAGACCTTTTCGGGACTGAAATCCGTGTGGTTTTCAAAGAGATAATTCGCCAGCGGATCCACCATGAACAGCATGCGGTTGTTGTCGTCGCTGAAGAATTCCTTCAGTTTCAGATAGGCTTCCCCGGGCTTGTCATCATTGACCAGCTTCAGGGTCTCGATCAGCTCCTCGATGTTCTCCTTGCGCGGGCCCATGTGGTACAGGGCAATGCCGTCCCTGGCCCCGTCGGAAAAACTGGCAGCGCCGCTTTCTTTTTCCCCTTCCGGCAGACTGAACCACTCCGGCAGCCGGCCGTTCTCCTGAACGGCATCCCGGATCAGTTCATACAGGGAATTTCTTTCACTCATGTGCTTTCTTCTCTCTTCTCTTCTTGGTCATGCGGACGATATGCTTCGCTGCCTGCCACACGGCCCGTAAGCCGAGGGCGGCACCGATCAGGCCGAAGATGATCATGCCGATGCCAACAACATCAAAGCGCAGGTCGCTCAGCCGTTCCGTCACGATCATCAGCATGGTTGCGGAAAAGGCCAGACAGACGATGATGGTGACCAGATCCGTGCTCACGTCCCAGGCATAGCCGAGCCGCTTGCGCTTGTACAGTCCGAAGAAGACCGTTTCCATTTCGTCATCGTCTTCTTCCGGCGTCACCGTCACCTTCTTCTCCGGTTCCTTCTCCTTCAGTTTCTTTTCGCGGGATTTTCTGCCCATAGTCAGTCCTCCGTTCAGTAATCGAATTTCAGAATATCGATGTCCAGGTGCTCGTCATGCACCAGGTGGACATCAATGCTCTGATCATGCGGCAGGTTCAGTTTCCCGCCATCCGGGAAATCAATGTCCTGATCCATGACCAGGGCCGCGAGCTCCGTCATGAAGCCGAGCAGGTCCTGCGGCTGCCGGCTGCTGTCGACCACTTCCATCTCATGCTTGCCAAACGCCGACATCCCGTAGGTGTCCACGCTGGCCGTGCGGCCGCGGTCATTGCTGAAGAGTTCAAAGTAAATCAGGTTCATCACCGGGAACTTGTTTTCCCGGAAGGCAAATTCGGCCGAGCGGATATAGACATCCGGATTCATGACCGTGCCGATGGTATAGATGCCGGTGGCGTTGATCTGCTTCAGGCAGCTGGCCGCCAGCTTCACCATCAGTTTCCCCATGTCACGCGGATCTGCCTGTCTGCCCAGCAAAGCGATCAGGATATGGGCCTGATGCTGCTTGGCCACGTTGACGGCTTCCGGCCACATGTAGTTGTATACGGCTCTTTCCTCGGCTTCCTCGCGCGGCACTTTCGCCGGCATGTAGGAAATCGTGCACAGGATGCCGTCCTGATCAAAGACCAGGGCTTCGGGATCCTTGGCCATGGCTTCACTGACATCAATGCCCCAGTCATGCCGCAGATCGCGGGAGAGTTTCTTCGGATTGAAGGACCGGTTTTTCAGCAGCACCGAGCTGACAAACGGCCATTTCTTTTCTTCTTTATTCTCGTTGTTCATAAACGCCTCACCTGCATATTGTACCATGCCGGAAGAAAAACGCTCCGATCTTTCACGGAGCGTTCTCTCTAAACTGATGGAATTGCTTACTTGACCGCGGTGTTCGGGACATCTGCCGGCAGACCAGCCTTCAGGTCTTCCAGCGCTTTGGTGATGTCATCCAGTTCCTTCAGGGCCTTGGTCAGCTCTTCGCCTTCCAGCGCACCCTTGGCAATCAGGTCTTCCAGGGCCTTCAGACGGTCACCCAGAGCCGTGTACTTCGCCTTGGTATCCGCATCGGCCTTGTCGAAATCAGCCTTGAGGCTGTCGAACAGCGAACGGGTTGTGCCGGTCCGGTTCTTGAACAGGTCGAAGCTCGGCAGGGTCATGCCCTTGAGGGCTTCCAGATCCTTGGAGATGTCATCCAGTTCCTTCAGGGCCTTGGTCAGTTCATCGCCTTCCAGCTTGCCCTTGGCAATCAGGTCTTCCAGCGCCTTCAGACGGTCACCCAGAGCGGCGTACTTCGCCTTGAGTTCGTCGTCGGCGTTCTCGAAGTCGGCAGCCATGCCGTCAAACAGGCTGCGCAGATCACCGGTATTCTTCTTGAACAGATCGAAGTCCGGCAGATCAACATCCGGCTTATCACCTTCCGGTTTGACCGGTTCGGAGAACTTCGGGAACAGGTTCTTGGAACCCAGGCTGAAGTGGATGCCGTCGATCTTGTTGGTCAGGCCTTCATCGCTGAACCAGCCTTCGAAGCTGCGGCCCGGAATATTCGCTTCCGGCAGCTTGACGTTCTCATAGAACTTATAGGTTGTCGGGGCATCGGTAATGGTTGCCTCTTCCGGCAGCTTGTAGTTGAGCTTGTACGGGATTGCCCAGAACGGCAGCGAGGCAATGGCCAGCGCGCCGCAGATCCACGGCAGCTTGCTCTTTTTCTTCGGTTCTTCCGGTACAGCCGCCTTGACCGGTTCGGCCTTGGCTTCAGCCGCCTTGACCGCCGGGGCAGCCGCCGCAGCCAGCGGCAGGATACCCGGCAGGGCTCCGGCCTTTGCCTGCTTCAGGAAGTCGCCCAGCTTGAAGCGCAGCGGTTCGGCATCCGCAAATGCCTTCTTGCCATAGAAGTGATTCTTGAACCAGTCAAGCAGTCCCTTCTTCGCATCCTTGTC
>JAFWEA010000246.1 GCA_017543005.1 Solobacterium sp.
GCCGGTGACCATGGTGTCATTCGGATAATACCGTTCGTAATCGGCGGTGTCTTCCGGCCAGCCGAGGGTCGCAAACGGCCACAGGGCGCTGGAGAACCAGGTATCCATGACATCTTCATCCTGGTTCCAGTTCTCCGGATCGGCCGGATCCTCTTCACTGACATACAGTTCCCCGGTCTCCTTGTGATACCAGGCCGGGATGCGGTGACCCCACCACAGCTGCCGGGAGATGCACCAGTCTTCGATGTTCTCAAGCCACTGCACGAAGGTCTTGTTGAAGCGTTCCGGATAGAATTCGATCCGCTGTTCCGGGTCACTCTGGTGAGCCAGGACATCCTCAGCCAGCGGCTTCATGCGCACGAACCACTGCTCGGACAGATACGGTTCCACCACGCAGTGGGTCCGTTCGGAATGGCCGACAGAGTGGACGATATCTTCGATCTTGATCAGGTTGCCTTCGGCCCTGATCGCTTCGACCAGCTTGTCCCGGCAGGCAAACCGGTCCATGCCCTCATAAATGCCGGCATTGGCATTCATGGTCGCATTGTCATTCATGCACGAGCGCATCGGCAGACCATGGCGTTCACCGATCAGGAAGTCGTTGGGATCGTGGGCCGGGGTGCACTTCATGGCACCGGTACCGAATTCCATATCGACATAGGCATCGGCGATGATCGGGATTTCCTCATGGTTGGCCGGGTTGACGGCATGCATGCCGATCAGGTGCTTGTAGCGCTCATCTTCCGGGTGGACGATGATGCATTCATCGGTAAACATGGTTTCCGGTCTGGTTGTGGCGATGATCAGGTCATCCCCTGTTTCCTTGACGCGGTAATTGAAATAGAACATCTGGCCCGGGTCGTCCTGATAGTAGACTTCCAGGTTGCTCAGGGCGGTTCTGGCTTCCGGGTCCCAGTTGATGATGCGCTGGCCACGGTAGATCAGACCGTCATTGTACAGCTTGACGAAAACGTGGCGGACGGCCTTGACGAAGCCTTCATCCATCGTGAAGCGCTCGCGGGTATAGTCCAGGCTGTTGCCCAGCTTCGCCCACTGCTGATGGATGATGCCGGCATATTCTTCTTTCCACTCGTAGGCCTTCTCGATGAATTCCTCACGGCCCAGGTCTCTTCTGGAAATGCCCTGCTCGGCACGGAGTCTGGCATCGACCTTGGCTTCGGTGGCGATACCGGCATGATCGGTGCCCGGCAGATAGAGCATGTCATATCCCTGCATGCGCTTGTAACGGGAAATGATATCCTGCAGCGTGTTGTCCCAGGCGTGGCCGATGTGCAGCATGCCGGTGACATTCGGCGGCGGAATAACAATGGTATACGGTTTCTTTGACAGATCCCCGGCGGTGAAGTAGCCCTTCTCCACCCAGCTGTCGTACTTGCCTTCCTCAACGGAAAGGTGATCATACTTCGGTGCCAGATTCTTCATACTCTATCCTCCTGAATAAAACAAAGCGCCCTGACGAAGGACGCTCAAATGACGTGGTACCACCTTACTTGCTTCTCAACTGCGTAACGGGCATATCCGGCTTTCCTTACTGTCGGTTCGGGAAAGCAGCTCCCAGAGGACTTCCGTACCGCGGGCCGTCCGCTTGCACCTGACCGGACTCTCTTGCGGCACCGTGGAGATACGTACTCGTTCTGTTCAAAGCCTGTAGATAGATTATAAACAGAGCCGGTCTGTTTTTTCAATGTTCCGCATGAAAATTTTACAGTCCGGCCGGGGGATTTTTCTTTTCTGCCGTCAGGATCCAGCGGTCATTCATCATCCGGTTGACAATCCGGTCCGTCACAAAGATATCGGCCAATAGCAGGATCACCGCCATCAGCAGGTTGACATACGGATGGGTCTGCAGCACGGTCATCAGCAGGCTGAGCACCAGATAGGCAACGATGAAGATGCCGATATAGACGCCGGCACTGGTCAGGAAATACAGACGCTTCGTCTTTCTGAGCCAGACATCCTTCGCCGGCTTTGTTTTTTCCTTCTTCTCTTTTTCCTTCTTCTTTTTCATGCACCGTTATTTTATGTCATTTGGGCCGTCATGAACAACATGTTACAATGAATTCATGTGCGGACGTTACCAGTTTTTTGATGATGCAAATCCCGATATCGCTGCCCTGATCGAACAGCTGCGGGGTCACATGGACCCGGCTGAGTTTGCGCAGCTTTCTTTGTTTGAGGTCTTTCCGGGCCAGCGGGTACCGGCCTATGTCTATGACCGGCAGAACAGTTCCTTCCGCCTGGTGACAATGGACTGGGGCCTGCCGGGGCATAACGGCTCCCTGCTGATCAATGCCCGCAGTGAAACCGTGCGTGAGAAAAATCTGTTCCGGAACATGCAGATCTGCCTGATCCCGGCCTGCGGGTATTACGAATGGGCCAAAGAACCGCGGCAGAAGTATTACTTCAGCATCCCGGAACCGCCGGTCTGGCTCTGCGGGCTTTATACAAAGACCGTCGAGGGACTGCGCTTTGTCATCGTCACTGAGCCGGCCACCATGCCGCAGGCCATGATCCACGACCGTCAGCCGGTATTGCTGCCGAAAGAAAAGGCGGCAGAAGCCTGCCGCCGCAATGATATTGATCTGGCAAGATCCGCAAGCATCACCCTGCGGACCATGCGGGCTGTTTAGAACAGCGTGTTGTTGCGGATGATGCCCAGATGTTCGTAGGCCTTCTCCGTTACAACCCGGCCCCGGGTGGTACGGTTGACGAAGCCGATCTGGATCAGATACGGTTCATAGACATCTTCCAGCGTGGTCGTTTCCTCACTGATGGAATTGGCCAGCGCATCCAGGCCGACCGGACCGCCCTTGAAGCGGTCAATGATGCCGCGCAGATAACGGATATCCACTTCATCAAGTCCCAGGGAATCGACGTGCAGACGATCGAGTGACTCCTGGGCGATTTCTTTTGAGATCACCCCGTTATTGAGTACCTGGGCAAAGTCACGGATCCGCCGCAGCAGCCGGTTGGCAATCCGGGGCGTGCCGCGCGATCTTCTGGCAATCTCCATGACGGCATCTTCGTCAATGGTGACACCCAGCACCCGTGAGGTCCGCCGGACAATCGAGGCCAGCTGTTCATTGGTGTAGTATTCCAGTTTGGAAACAATGCCGAACCGGTCCCGCAGCGGGGCGGAAAGATCACCGGCCCGGGTGGTTGCGCCGACCAGGGTGAACGGCGGCAGTTCGAGCCGCACACTGCGGGCCCCTGCCTCCTTGCCGACCATGACGTCGATGACAAAGTCTTCCATGGCCGGATAGAGCACTTCTTCCACGACCTTGGGCAGGCGGTGGATTTCATCGATAAACAGGACATCACCCGGCTCCAGCACGGACAGAATGGCGGCGAGATCACCGCTTTTTTCTATACTCGGACCTGAAGCAATGCGGATGCGGGAATGCATCTCATGCGCAAGAATATACGCCAGAGTCGTCTTGCCGAGGCCCGGCGGCCCGTACAGCAGCACATGATCCAGAGACTCATTGCGCTGCAGCGCGGCCTGAATGAAGATCTTCAGATTCTCCTTCAGACCGTCCTGACCGACATACTCACTCAGTGACTGCGGCCGCAGGGTTTCATCTTCATCTGCCGGTCCGGCTTCCGCGGACATCAGACGCTGATCCATTTCCATAGTTTAACCTCCCATTTTGGCTTTCATGAGGGCCTGCAGGCCGATCTTCAGATATTCCTCTGTTTTCAGGCCTGCCTGCTCATTCATTATTTTCGCAGCCAGATTGATATCTCCCTGCTTGTAGCCGAGATTTTTCAGGGCGTCGCACGCTTCGGCAATTTCCGTGGCATACTTCTGGTCTTCCGGTGCCGACTGCACCAGTTTGCCCTTCAGATCGAGAATGATCTGACTGGCGGTCTTGGCCCCGATGCCGGGAATGCTTTTGAGGGTGGCGACATTGCCCTGTTCAATGGAGGCAATCAGATTGCGGTAGTTGGTCCGGCTCAGCATGTTCATGGCCGTCCGGGGGCCCAGGCCCTTGACCGAGATCAGGCGCAGGAAAAACTCTTCTTCCTCCTGGCTTTCAAAGCCATAGAGACCGACATCGTTCTCGCTGACATGCATGAACGTATAGACACTGATGTTCTGGTTCAGCCGGACAGCATCGGTATGGGGATAGCTGATCCGCCAGCCCATGCCGTTGTTTTCGACAATCACCCAGTCTGCCCCGTAGGCAGCCACGATTCCGCGGATAAATGCGATCATATCCTGATTCTCCTGTTATTCCGTAAAGTCCATGATATAGGTCCCGACAATGACCTGGTCACCATCCTGGCACCCGGCTTCGCGCAGGGCCCGGTCGATGCCCATCTTTTCCATGGTCAGGGCAAACTGATAGGTATCTTCTTCCTTGTCGAAGTCGGTCTGTTCCGCCAGTCGGTCCACCCGGTCGCTTTCCACCTTCCAGCGGTGGTTGCCCAGATTGACAATCGTAAACGGCGCCCGTTTCGGCTCGTACCGGTAAACAACGGTTTCCTCTTCCGGCAGAAGTTCCTTCTCTGCTTCCCTGGCCTTTTCGATTTCTGCCATGGCCGCGTAGAGGATTTCATCAATGCCTTCATGATGCAGCGTGCTGGCCGGATAGATCTTCAGTTCGGGATGTTTCTTCTGGAATTCCTCAAGATACATCTCCCCGATCTCATCATCCATCTTGTTGGCGACGACGATCTGCGGCCGAGCCGCCAGTTCTTCGTCATAGGTTCGCAGTTCGGCGTTGATGGCATTGTAGGCTTCTTCCGGATCCCGCTCTTCCCCGCTCATGTCGATGATGTGGATCAGCACCCGGCAGCGGCGGATATGCCGCAGGAATTCAAAGCCCATGCCCCGGCCTTCCCCGGCCCCTTCGATCAGGCCCGGCATGTCAGCCAGCACAAAGCTTCTTTCATCCGGCAGCGTCACCACCCCGAGATTCGGTTCCCTGGTCGTAAAGGGATAGGCAGCGATCTCCGGCCGGGCATTGGATACCACCGAAAGGAAGGTGGACTTGCCGACTGACGGGAACCCGATCAGACCGGCATCCGCCAGCAGCCGCAGTTCGATCTGCAGTTCGTATGCTTCCCCGATTTCACCCGGCTGGGCATACTCCGGGGCACTGTTCCGGCTGGTCGCAAAATGCACATTGCCGAGGCCGCCCTTGCCGCCCCGGGCAATCAGCGCCACCTGGTGGGGTCTGGTCAGGTCGGCCATCAGGTCACCGTTGGCCGCATTGCGGATCATCGTGCCCAGCGGCACCTTGATGATGACATCCTCGCCATCCTTGCCATGCATCTTCTTCGTCATCCCGTCGCCGCCGTCTTCGGCCTTGACGGAACGGGTAAAACGCAGCTTGGACAGTGTCGTCTCGTTGGTGTCCACCTCGAAATAGACATTGCCGCCGCGTCCGCCGTCCCCGCCGAAGGGACCGCCGTTGGGATAGTATTTCTCATGTCGGAAAGCGACAGAACCCTTGCCGCCGTTGCCGGCCCTGACTTTGATTTTGATAAAATCGATCATCTGCATTCCTCCTTTGTGAAAAAAGCTCCTGAATCACATCAGGAGCGAAGGTTCCGGAGTTATGCTTCGACCGGATAAACAGAGACCTGTTTCTTGTCCTTGCCGAGGC
>JAFWEA010000247.1 GCA_017543005.1 Solobacterium sp.
AATACGGGCCAAACTGGACCGGCTGCCGCCGACTTTCCGGTTTGAAACATTGCTGGATGACTGCCATGATGTACCGACCTTCATCGCGACGTTTCTGGCAGTACTGGATCTGGCCCGGCTCCATACACTTGTTTTTACAGTCGACGAAAATGACGTCATCTGGTTTTCTCGGGGGACAGGAATTGCATGAGTGAAGTAAATACAGAAGAAATCGTACAGACAGAAGCACCGGCAGAGGGTCAGGAAGATCAGGCTACGGCGATTCTGGAAGGTCTCTTGTTCCTGGTCGGGGATGACGGCATCACAGCTGCCCAGGCAGCCCAGACCATGGATATCAGTGAAGACCGGGTCAGGGAACTGTTCGATCAGCTGCAGCAGAAGTACCTGGATGATGCCCATGGCATTGAAATAGCGGATTACGGCGGGGTTTACCGGTTCCTGAGCAAGGCCTTCGTGCATGATTACGCAAAAAAACTGTTCCAGCTGGGGAAATCCTCCACGCTGTCGCAGGCGGCCCTGGAAACGCTGGCCATCATTGCCTACAAGCAGCCGATTACCCGGGTTGAAATCGAGGAAATCCGCGGGGTCGGGGCTGATGTGATGCTGCGGAAGCTGATGGCCCGTGATCTGATCCGGGAAACCGGCCGCAGTGATGCACCGGGCCGGCCGATTCTATACGAAGTAACCGAGGAGTTCATGAACAGTTTCAAACTGATGAGTCTGGATGAACTGCCGGAACTGCCTACATTCGGTGATGAAGAAGAAAGTGACAATCTGTTCAGACAATGAAGAAGATGATGACAATTCTGCTGGTCCTGGGATTATGCGTCGGCTGCAGCGGTACAGCCGGGGCAGGACAGAGTGCAGACAATGAAGCGGAGTACAGCTGCCGTTATATCGACTCATATAACTATGACAGTCCGGCTCCGTACAGTGATGCCGTGGATGATTCGTATTACGATGACGTGCTGTTTGCCGGGGATTCCCGCATGGGTTCCGTGGCCCTTTACGGCCGGCATGACAATGCGCATGTCGAATTCGTAACTTCGCTGAATCTGATGATGATCGATATCATGCCGATTGATGACCTGACCAAGGAACCGTATGTGGAAGGGGCAGGGAAGTCGGAAGAGACAAGAACCCTGATGGATGTCATCAACGAGAACGAGCGGAACAATATCTATCTGCTATTCGGTATCAATGAGATCCGCAACCCGAGTTTCGATGCCTTTGCGGCCAAGTTCCAGGAAGTCCTGGATGTGATTCTGGCCAAGAATCCGATGGCCAATGTCTATATTATCCTGGCGTATCATCCGGACTATATCTCCGGACTGCCGGAACCGGCGCTGACGGTTCAGCTGGTCGACCTGAACGAGCATCTGATTACGCTGGCCCGGAACAACCATGTGTATTACCTTGATCTTGACAACGGCCTCGATGACGAGGAACATACGATCAGGGATGAATATGTGGCAGACGGTCTACACTTCACCCCGACCGGGACGCATGCCCTGGAGGACTATTTTGCCACTCATGTTATAAGGAGAGAGGATTATGTTCAGAAAGTTTGTCAGTAGTCTGTTTGCGGTCGCCATGCTGTGCGGCTGCAGTTCACAGCCCGCTACAAGCCGGCCGGACACATCGGCGCTGGCGGCGAAGGCGGTAAAGGATCTTGGCCTGGAAGAGAAGACCGAGCAGTTGGAGGACAGAATTGTCCAGGGCCTGTTCTTCTTTGAGGAAGATACGCTGGAGGCTTCGACCGTTTATATTCACAACGACAGTTCAGCTGATATTGTGGCCGTATTCGATACCAAAAACGTAGACAGCTGCCGGGAGAAAATCGACACATACCTGCAGACCACCAAGCTGCAGATGCAGAATTATTATCCGGATGAAGTTTTCAAGGTCGATAATGCCGTCGTGGAAGACAACGGCAGCCTGATTGTCCTGATTATCTGTGATGATCTGGAAGCCGCAAAAAAAGAAGCGGGAACGCTTCTTGGTCAGTAATCACAGTTTCTTCAGAACAAAGTGACTGCGGTTTGTTTCAAAATATCCTTCCCGGGCCAGCTTTGAAAGCTCGGCGGACATGGCCGACCGGTCGACCCCGATATAGTCGGCCAGTTCCTGTCTTGAGAAGGGAATATCGAACTCACTGGAACCTGCTTTCCGGGCCTCGTCAGAGAGGTAAGAGAGCAGTTTTTCTTTTGTCGAACGGCGGCTGACATGTAGCAGCTTTTCATTCAGGGCAAGGTTCTTCACAGCCAGCGTATTCATGATATTGCGGATCAGGGCAGTCCGGCTTTCATCGGCTGCGTCCACCCGCAGAATGTCCATGATATCAAACCAGAGGATGACGGTGGCTTCATCTGCCTGTACGGTAAAACTGCTCAGGGCGTGCCGGTCACAGGCAAACGCTTCAGCAAAAATCTGCCCGCTGCGGCGGCTG
>JAFWEA010000248.1 GCA_017543005.1 Solobacterium sp.
GATCGGAGCGGCGGGAAACATTCTGCTCAATGCCTTCATGATTCCGCAGTGGGGCATTGCCGGGGCAGCCCTGGCATCCTTCCTGACCCAAGTCCTGGCGAACTTCATCATGATGTGGGTCATTCCCGACCTGCGGCCCGGTTTTTACAATATGATCCGCGGCATTGTCCTGCGGGATATCCGATAAAAAAAACGGCACTGCCGTTTTTTTCAGTATTGATAGAGTGAGAATGTATCGTTTTCGTAGAACGGGTAGGTGCCGCAGTTGCTGACGAAGTAGTTGCCGGCCAGCCAGGTGCCGCCCTTGAAGACAGTGTCATAGAACAGGTCATTCCGGTTGACGACGACATAATTGATCTCTGCTTCCTTCAGGTAGGAACAGGCATTGGCATAATCAGCCGGTTCCAGTTTGTCATCCACCCAGTAACGGTTCGGATAGAAGATCAGATACAGTTCCTTTTCGGCATCCGTCCAGGGACCCTTGACATTCTTTCTGCCGAAATAATAGGAACCTCGGTTGAGCATGCTCTGGGTCAGCTTGTTGCTGGTGATGATCTTCGGCATGGTCTCGTTTTTGTAGGTCAGGGTCTGATCCAGCTGAAGGATAATATCATATTCATCTTCCGTCATTTTATTGACGTGGGAATAGTTCTCCGGCGGGATGAAACTGCTGTGGAAGTAGTTCGGCGTCAGCGGGTTTTCCAGCACCAGGAAACAGACAGCGAGCACGCCGGCAATACCCCAGGTAATGCGCCGGCTGCCGATCCGGCTGAAACAGAGCCCGGTCAGAAGGACAAAGGTAAACGGGTTGATAATGATATCGTAGGCCCGGTAGTAGACACTGGCGATGCGGTTGAGAAACGGACAGCACAGCGGATTGAAGAAGGCCGCGATCAGAATCAGATCCAGCATGACAAATTCATTGTCATGACGGAAGACGGCCGCTGCTGCAAGCAGTACCAGGACAAGCACACAGTAGAGGATCTTGATTCCTGGCTCCCCGGCAAACAGGAAGTAATTCAGGGTCATGTCATAGTACTGGTTCGTACTGCCGAAGAAGACGGAGAAATCCGCCGGCTTGCCGGTTGTCGCAGCCGACAGCCCGTACATGGCAATGACGGTCAGGCCCAGCAGGATCTTCCGGCTGCGGCGGGATGAGAAGAGCTTACCCAGCGGCTTGTCCAGCAGGATCAGCCCGAGGCTGAAGACTGCCGCAATCAGAACCCCGCGGCTGACATTGTCCAGCACGACGGAGAACAGATTGACCCCCGGCATGAACAGCACAAGGCCATAGTGCCGGAACAGATGACTGTCGATGTCCATGAGCTGGAAGAACAGGGCATACAGAAACAGGAACGTGATGAAGGAAGCGCTGGAAGAGGCGGCACAGGCAGCCAGCAGGCTCAGGCTGAACAGCCAGCGGGATTCCCTCTGGCGGTCGTTGAAATATTCATACAGCCAGAAACAGGCAAAGCCGATCAGCGTGGTCCGCAGTGTATTGCCATAAAAGCCGAAGACGCTGGTGAAATACATTTTCTGATAGAAAAACAGCCAGGCAGCCAGGGCAACAATCGCTGTCTGCCTGCGGTATCTGCCGTTCTTTTCGACACCCATCATGAGCAGGGAACAGGTCATCAGGAAAAACAGGATCTGGAAGGTCCAGACAAAAGCCGGCATCCGATAGAAGGTCACAGGCAGCGGCATCAGGATCTTTTCACAGACAAACAACAGGACCGAAGCCAGATAGTAATACGACTGGAAACGATACTGCAGGGTGATGTCCACACTTTCGATGCCATAGAAAATCGAGGTGGTATTCAGCTGCCGGATCCCGGCATTGTTGCAGACAAGGTTGATGTAGGAAAGCGAATCAAAGCCGTCCAGATCCCCCAGGGTTGTCCGCCAGGAAAAGGATGTGAGATAAACAACGGAAGCGATCAGGATCAGCCAGGCTTTCCAGTTGAATTCCCACGGAATTTCCTTCAGATGCCGGCCGATAAAGACCAGCGATGCCAGAAAGAATAAACCGTAAATGATCAGGATCGTCCGGAACAGGCAGTTGGACGCAGTCAGGATCCCGGTGGAGAGATAGGCGAAGGCCAGCCAGACGATAAAGCCGGCCGGAAACGAGAACAGCACCGGGTTCTTTTTCAGCCGAAACAGGACGGCCTGTCCGAGTATTTCAAAATAGACTGTCAGGATGACAGGGATCAGAAAAGAAACCATGTCCTTATTATGAGCGATATGAGGCCGATTA
>JAFWEA010000021.1 GCA_017543005.1 Solobacterium sp.
AATGCCAGCGTTTCCGGGATGCATGAAACGCTGGAGCCGGCTGTGCTGCGGATGATCCGAATGACGGTGGACGCGGCCCACGCAAAGGGCCGGCGGTGTGCGGTCTGCGGGGAAATGGCAGCGGATGAAGAGGGCATGATGGTGCTGCTCGGACTGGGGGCAGATGAACTGTCTGTCAGTCCGCACGATCTGCTGCGGATCCGCAAACGGGTGCGGGAACTGTCGGCCGCGGATATGCAGAAACTGGCTGAGCGGGCCTGCGGTATGGCCGGCGGCCGGGAAGTTCATGAACTTCTGTCCGGGTATCGGAACAATTCGTGTATAATCTAAGTGTGCAGAGGATGCACACTTTCATTTATGAAGAAAATCGTATTCATATCCAGCACCGGCGGACATCTGACCGAGCTGCTGCAGCTGCGGGCGATGTTTCCCCGCTGTGACTATCACATCATTACGGAAAAGACGGCGGCGAACGAATCCCTGAAAACGGAATTCGGCAAAGACCGGGTTTCCCTGCTTGTATACGGGACAAAATCCCATCTTTTTTCGTATCTGTTCAAATTTGCCTGGAACTGCATCAAATCCCTGTATCTGTTTCTGAAACTGCAGCCGGACTACATCATCACCACCGGCACGCATACGGCTGTGCCGATGTGCCGGATTGCCCATATGTTCGGCCGCAAGATCATCTGGATTGAGACCTTTGCCAATGCCACGACCCCGACGGCCGCCGGCAAGATGATCTATCCGATTGCGGATCTGTTCATCGTGCAGTGGGAAAGCATGCTGGAAGTGTATCCGAAGGCTGTATACGGAGGCTGGATTTTCTGATGATACTGGTATCTCTTGGAACAAATGACAAACGCTTTGACCGGCTGCTGGCAGCCGTGGAGAAGGCGGTAAAGGACGGCGTCATCACGGATGAGGTCGTCGTGCAGGCCGGCTATACAACCTGGCAGAGTGACTGCATGCGGGTCCAGGATTATCTGGACCGGGAAGAGTTTGATGAGTATATGAAGACGGCGGACCTTGTCATCTGTCATGGCGGGGTCGGGACGATCATGACCGCCCTGAAGAACCGGCGCCGGATCCTCGCTGCCGCCCGGCTGCAGAAGTATCATGAACATGTCAATGATCATCAGATTCAGCTGCTGGAAGCCTTCGAAAAAAGAGGCTATCTCATCTACATGCGGGACCTGGATGATATCCGCCCGTATCTGGAGAAAGCCCGTGATTTCGAACCGGCAATGTATCAGTCCAATACAGCCGGCATGATTCAGCTGATCGAGGACTGGATTGAGAAGAATTAAAACCTGCGGTGCCGCGAGGGGACATAGAATTCAGCCATGTCGTCCAGCCGCACGCAGCCCAGGGTATGCCCGAAGACGCATCAGCAGTCAATATGCAGGATGCTTTTCTTTTTCCCGTGGGCAATAATCCCGTCATATTCCGGACCGTACAGGAAAGTCGGCAGGTGTCCGACGATCATGGTCACATCATCAAAGGGATTGTCATCCAGCCCGATATGCGGCCAGATCAGCTCGCTTACCGGCACTGATGAAATCCGCACGCCCTTGTAACAGTAACTGCCCAGGCCCGCATGCACCAAAAGGACCTTCCGGCCCATCAGCGTGAGTTCCTTGTAATAAACCTGATTCTCCAGGAACAGCTTGATGTCATAGCAGTCCGGATAATCGAGTTCCATGAAGGCATCCGCCGTGGCAAAGCCGCCGTTGTAATCCAGCCACAGCCGCAGATCATCGGAAAGGGGCACTTCGCTGTCTTCCCGCTTGGCATCGATCAGGGTCTGGATATGACGGTGAAACCAGACATCGTGATTGCCGAAAATCAGGTGCATGTTCGGCTGCTTCATGATCTTCTGCAGCAGGGCAATCGAATCTCTGCCGCGGTCACAGACATCACCGATAATGTACATTTCATCATAGCTGCTGAAAGTGATGCGCTCGAGCATCTCTTCAAATTCGTGCAGGCAGCCATGCAGGTCACTGATTGCGTAAGTACTCATAAGAATTACCGGTGTACTATTCTATCACGGCCTGCCTGTAATCACCAGAGAACTCTTTTCATCAGAGAATCTCTTTGTTATAATCATTGAGTAAAATTTGAAGGGTGGTAGTAATTTTTATGGGAAGAGCGCATGAAGTACGCGCGGCCTCTATGGCCAAGACCGCAGCTTTGAAATCCAAGCTGTATTCAAGATTCGGTAAGGAACTGTATATCGCAGCAAAGTCCGGTGTCCCTGACCCGGATATGAATCTGGCCCTCGCCAGAAAGATCAAGGAAGCCAAGTCCAACCAGGTTCCGGCCGATGTCATCAAGAGAGCGATCGACAAGGCCAAGGGCGGCACGGACGAAAGCTATACAGAATGCCGGTATGAAGGCTTCGGCCCGGGCAGCAGCACGATTATCATCGACTGCCTGACCGACAACACCAACCGTGCCTATACGGAAGTCAAGACGGCTTTCAACAAGTCCAAGGGTTCCAAGATCGCCAATGCCGGTGCAGTTTCGTTCAACTATGAACAGTGCGGCCTGTTTGTCTTCCCGTATGAAGACGAAGAAGGCATGCTGGATGCGCTGATGGAAGGCGAAGTTGACGTCCAGGATATTTCCGTCGAGGACGGCACGATGACCGTCAAGACTGTATTCCAGGACTTCGGCAAGGCGCAGGATGCGATTGAAAAGCTGATCCCGGGTGTCGAGTTTGAAGTCTGCGAAGTCACGATGCTGCCGAATGAGTATGTCACACTGAACAGCCAGGAAGAAATCGACGGCTTTGACAAGCTGATGGCACTGCTCAACGACATCGATGATGTCAACAAGATCTACACAAACGTCACAAGCGCTGAATAAGTTCAAACAGCAAACCGGCCGGTTAATCCCGGCCGGTTTTTCTGATGATATGGACTCCGCCGATTTCCGCCTTGCGGATCTGTTCGGCTTCTTCCGGCGTCAGCACGGAAGTGTAGAGCAGGGTGGTGCGGTATTCGAGCTGCCGCCAGGGCAGCGGCACGTCGGCAAAGCGGCTGGCGACGCGGACGTTACTGTCACGCAGCTGATGGAGGTACTGCCGGCCGGTATCGTTGAAAGCCAGCACCCGCAGGGTATCCGGTTCGCCAAGACTGCGGGCTTCTTCCTTTGTGACCTGGTTCATGATCTGCAGCAGGCTGCGGCGGATCCGTCCGGCGGTATAGCGCACCGTGACGGCATCCCGCAGGAAGCCTTCATAGGTATAGTTCTTCGCGGCGGTCTCCTGCAGATGTTTTTCCAGGCCCTCATTGAGCAGGAAGAAGGCAGCCAGCTGTTCCCGTTTCATGGTCAGCAGCAGGGTTCTGACATAGCTGTAGTAACGCTCCATCGTGACCGGTTCCCTTGCGGCCATGACTGTCTGCATCGGGGTGGTTTCCGGCAGGGGAACGCCTTCACTCCAGGCCTTGCGCAGGGCCAGACCGCTGGCCCAGAGACCAAGTTCCGGATCCAGATAATCGCCCTGCCGCTGCACCAGCACCGGCGTCATGCCCGTATCTTTCATCTCGCGCAGATAGCAGACCGCCAGGATGTCATTGGGCATCATGCTGGCCGTCAGCAGGCTGTAAGCCTTCGGATATCCGGCCCCGGTTTTCATCATGGTCCGGATATGGTCCGGATTGACCGGGGTATCGGCGATTTCCTGCAGGTTTTCAAGATTGCCGCATTCGCTGCCGAAGCTCACGGCTTCACAGCCGGCCAGTTGCAGCAGCCGGATGCCGCCGTGGGCAAACTGGGACGCGCTCTGGGTGGCATAAAGATAGGGCAGTTCAATGACCAGGTCGGCCCCGCCCCGGATGGCGGCTTCCGCCCGTGCCCATTTGTCGATGGCAGCCGGTTCCCCGCGCTGCACAAAATTGCCGGACATGACCGCAATGATGCAGTCGGCCCCGGTACTTCTGCGGGTTTCGGCAATGTGATGGATATGTCCTTCGTGAAACGGATTGTATTCCGCGATGATTCCGCAAGCTTTCATAATTGACCTCATGTCTATGTTACAATAAAAAGCGGGAAAGAAGGTGTCTTTATGAGTGATACACTGGCTGTCAGTATGTACCGGCCGAAGGGGGAACCCCTGGCCGTTGTGGAAATTATTCACGGCATGGCCGAACATCGGAAACGTTATGATGAGTTTGCCCGCTGGCTGCAGGCGAAGGGATTTGCCGTAGCTACCTACGATCTGCCGGGACATGGGGAAACGGCCGAGGGAGCAACCCTGGGTTATTTCGGCATGAAGGACGGCTGGGGGAACCTGGTCAAGAGTGCCCGCACCGTGGCCGAAGAATGCATGCGGCAGTACCCGGGCAAGCCTTTCTTTATCCTCGGTCATTCCATGGGGACCATGATTGCCCGCTGCTATCTGCAGAAATACGACGGGGATCTGAGCGGCATGATCCTGAGCGGGGCACCGAACTATAACAGTGCGGCCTCGGCCGGGGTGACTCTGGCCAAGGTCCTGCGGGGCTTCAAGGGCCCCAAGGGCCACAGCAAGCTGATGGACCAGATGGTGACCGGCAATTTCAACAAGTCCGTCAGGAATCCGAAGACCCCGGTGGACTGGCTCAGCTACAATGAGGAAAATGTGCAGAAGTACATCGCCGACCCGCTGAGCGGTTTCCCGTTCACGATCCAGGGCTACATGGATGAACTGCAGGGCATGCAGCAGATGGCTGATGTCAGCCGCTACGAATGCCGCAACCATGAACTGCCGATCTATTTCTTTGCCGGGGAGGAAGACCCCTGCATCGGCGGTCTGAGCGGGCTGGAGAGTTCGATTGAAACCCTGCACAAGGCCGGCTATGTCAACATCACCAGCCGCCTGTATCCGCATATGCGCCACGAAACACTCAACGAAGAAGACCGCCTGCGGGTATACGAAGAAACAGCCCGGTGGCTGAGTGAACAGGTGAAGCAGGCCTAATATGTCTTTATAAATAGATCATCATTGACTTTGAAATGCGGTTTGCTATAATTTAATCCGTTAACGACGAAGGAGACGCACTCGTGAAATGGACCCGTTCGGAACTGCTGCAGTCCGGGAAAAATGTGAATTTTGACACGGAAGCAGTCATTGATCCTGAGGTATTCAGGGACAATGCCAGAATCAACGGAACCAGGGATATCCGGGTAACCGGCCATGGCTTTCTGGATGATCATTCCGGCTGTTTCTATGCGGATATCAATGTGTCCGGTGTCATGCTGATACCGGATGCGGTAACGGGCAAAGAGATCGAATATCCCTTTGAGACCGGCGGCGAGGAAGTATTTGCCTTTGAGGACACCGGAGAAGACGGCGTTTGGATCGTTACGGATGATGTCATTGATCTGTACCCGGCAGTGATCGCCCAGATCCTGATGGAGGTACCGATGCAGGTGACCATCGCTTCTTCGGATGAATACCCCAGCGGAGACGGCTGGCGGGTCATCAGCGAAGAAGAGTATCAGAAAAGTCAGGAGGACAGAATTGATCCCCGCCTGGCAAAACTGAAGGAATTTAAATCAGAAAATCAATAGGGAGGTGTCAGGCAGATGGCAGTACAGCAGAGAAGAGTATCCAAGACAAGAAAGAATAAGAGAAGAACGCATTACAAGCTCGCGGCTCCGACTCTTGTCAAGTGCCCGGTATGCGGTGAGATGAAGCGTCCTCATCATGCATGCCCGAACTGCGGTGCAGTTGGAAAAGAAGCTCCGGCTACACAGGCTTAAACCGAAAAAAGCATTGCCAGCGCAATGTTTTTTTTGTTTAAAAAAGGCCGGTGATTCCGGCCTTATGATATTTCTGCATCCTGTAGGGATAATTCTTCCTGGGGCTGGTCCATGACTGCGGCCAGGCCGCTGATCACGATCAGCAGGCAGCCGGCCAGGATTTTAAGGCCCAGCGGGTCATGATAGATCAGGGTTCCGGCCACCAGTGACACCACCGGTTCCAGCATGTTGAGCACGGAGGCAGTGGAGGCCCCGAGGATCCGGACACCGGTGCTGAACAGGAAGACGCCGGCCAGTGTGCAGAACAGCGCTACGATGACCATCAGAATGAAAGCCCGGGCGGTCGGCGGCAGGGCCAGCTCGCCTTTGACGGCAGCGGTGATGCCGAAGAAGAAGGAGTTGACCGTACCGACATGGAAGACCAGAACAAAGGGATCCAGCCGGGCAAAACTGCATTTCTTGTTGGCAATGACATAGGCGGCGTAGATGATGCCGGACAGCACCGCCAGCAGGATGCCTGATGCATTCAGCCGCGAGAAGTCAGCCATCATCACCAGACCCATAACGGCTGTGATCATCGCAAAGCCGCGGGCCGGGGTTGCTTTTTCCCGGAAGATGACGATCATGGCCAGATTGATGAACAGCGGGTTGGTAAACAGGAACATCGTGGCCAGCCCGACCGGGATCAGCGAGTATGATGCGGTGAGCAGGGAAGTTGTCAGGCCATAGCCGAGGAAGGCCGCCAGGATCAGCTCGATCATCTCCCGCAGGGTGACCCGGAGGCTGATTTTCAGCCGGCGGATAATGATGAAGGCAAAGACGGAAGTAAATAAAAACTGGTTGAAAACCAGAGCTGCATTCGTCATTCCTTCCTGCAGGACTGCCTTCACAAAAACCGGCAGGAAGCCGTATAGGACGCTGGCGCTGACAACGGCCAGAACGCCGTTTCTTTTGCTTATCGGGACACTCATTACGCGGATTATATCATTCGCCGCAAAACCGTGACTAATATCAGAAACAATATAGTTTATATATATTACGCATTATGATAAAAGACTTTTTCGGGTCAGAATCAATGCTTTCAGATTTCTTTCAGAGAGAAATCTTTTTTATTTGAAATAGGAGCCGGGAACAGTGAAAAAAGCCTTGAGTTTTAAGCCTTCTGTGGTAGACTTGTGGTAGAAAGTGTCAGAAAGTGGGGGAAAGTGGAGAGCCGTTATGTTCATGGGTGAATACAGACACAGTCTGGACGCTAAAAACCGGCTCATCATACCAGCCCGCTTCCGGGATGAACTGGGCGACACTTTTGTTGTTACCAGAGGCTTCGACGGCTGCCTGACCGTTTATACCGAAGACCAGTGGAAGAAAATTGTAGCACAGCTGGAACAGCTGCCGGTCACAAAGAGCGAAGTACGGAAATATATCCGTTCGCTGCTGAGCAAGGCGCAGGAATGTGAATTTGACAGCCAGGGCCGCATTCAGCTTCCGCAGAGTCTTGTCGGGGTGGCAGACATTGCCAAGAAATGCGTCATTATCGGAGCCGCTGACCATCTGGAAATCTGGTCTGAGGAACGCTGGGATGCCTATGACGAAACCAGTGATGAAACCTTTGAGGCTGATGCGGAAACACTGACGGAGTTCCTGAAGTAATGGAGCACGAGAGCGTACTGCTGCCGGAGACGATTGAACTGCTGGACGTTAAGCCTGAGGGCGTCTATGTGGATGCGACGCTGGGCCGCGGCGGTCATACCAGGGCTCTGGCGGAAAAACTGACAACCGGCCATCTGTATTCCTTTGACAAGGATGCCGAAGCAATCGCCGAATCGCAGGAAAACGTTGCGGATCTGGCGGACCGGATCACCCTGATTCATGCAGATTTCCGTGATCTGCGCCAGGAACTGGAAGCCCGTGGGGTGGAAGCCGTGGACGGGGTCATGATGGACCTTGGCGTCAGTTCCCCGCAGTTCGATGATCCGGAGAGGGGCTTCAGCTACCGCTTCGACGCCCGGCTGGACATGCGGATGGATCAGGAACAGAAACTGACCGCTTACGATGTCATCAACACCTACGGTGAAGGTGAACTCGCTTCTGTCTTCCGCCGCTATGGCGAAGAAAGATATGCCGGCCCGATCGCCAGGACCATTGTCCGGCAGCGGGAAAAAGCACCGGTGGAAACAACCTTCCAGCTGGTGGAACTGATCCGCTCAGCCCTGCCGGCCAAGGTGCTGAACAAGAAAGGCCATCCGGCCAAACAGGTCTTCCAGGCGCTGCGCATCGAAGTCAACGATGAACTCGGGGCGCTGGAAGAAGGTCTGCAGCAGGCCTGCAGCATCCTGAAACCGGGCGGCAGATGTGCCGTAATCACGTTCCATTCCCTGGAGGACAGGATCGTGAAGACGATATTCAAAGAACTTACAACTGCTCCATTTGTGGAGCCCAGACTGCCGGTTAAGGCATCACAGATGGAGCAGGCCTCCTTCACAGCCGTTACCAGGAAACCGGTGACTGCAGGCAGTGAAGAACTGGCAAGAAACCGCCGGGCACACAGTGCCAAGCTCAGGGCGGTAGAAAGGATTCGGTAAACATGGCAAAGATTGTCAGAAAAAGAAGAAAAAAGAAGAAGATCGTCCTGACGCACTTTGCGGCTTTCATGTTTGTCGTTTCTTCGCTTTCCTATCTCGGTTCGTCGCTGTTTCTGAGAACATACAACAACTCGCTGAGTTCCAGAAAACAGGAGATTGACAGCCAGATTGCCGAACTGGAAACACAGAATGACGCGGTCCGGGTTGTGATTCAGACCCTGAGTGCAAGAGACCGGGTTGACTCGATCGCTTCCGAAAACGGTCTGACCCTGGATCAGGACAATATCATCACGATTACTGCCGCCAACGACAGCGGAGAATAATATGCAGCGCCGCAGCAAAAGGGCAATGCGTACAATCATTATTTTGACATTAGCTGCGATGCTGATCCTTGCGGCTAATGTTTTTTTGGTTGCCGTCAGGAAAGTCCATCTGCGCTCCGGCACGGACCTGAGCCGCTATGCCGATTCGGCCAACACCGTGCGCGAAACCACGAAGGCGCTGCGGGGCAACATCTACGACCGCAACGGCACGATCATTGCCCAGGATAACAAGACCTATAATATCTATTGTATTCTCAGCCCGGAGCGGGAACACGTCGAAGGGCAGAAGTACTATGTGGAAGACCGGGAAGGCACCGCCAAGGAACTCTCCCGGATTCTCGGCATGGACTATGATCTCTGCCTGCATTATCTGAGCGGCTGGGATCAGGGCATCTGGCAGACCGAACTGGGGACGGCGGGGCGGAATATTTCACAGTCCACGATGGAGGAGATTGCCGCTCTGAACCTGCCGGGTGTCGAGTTTACCGACTCGATCAAGCGGGTTTATCCGCTCGGTACATTCGCTTCCAACCTGATCGGTTTTGCCCAGTCGGATGAAACCGGCAGCACCATCGGCCGCATGGGTACGGAACTGTATCTGGATTCCTATCTGCGCGGGACCGACGGCTACCGGGTCTATCAGGCGGACAAGGACGGTCATATCCTGCCCGGCATGAAGGAAGACAGTGTCAGCGCCACCAACGGCTATGATGTATACCTGACGCTGGACCAGGAAATCCAGGAGGCCCTTGAGGAATCCTTCCAGATTACCCGCCAGCGCTTCAATCCGACCCGGGTGTGGGGTGCGGTCATGGAGATCAAGACCGGCAAGATCCTGGCCTGGGGCCAGTATCCGTCCTTTGACCCGAACACCCTGGATATCGAAGACTATAACAACTACGGCACCCAGCTGCCGTATGAGCCTGGTTCCACCCTGAAGCCGTTTACCTGGGCGGCGGCCATCAACGAAGGCACCTATGACGGCTCGGCCCAGGTCTATTCCGGTCCGTTCTACTGGAACTCCGACTCCGAGAACCATCCGTTCCGGGTGGAATCGAGCCCGTATCAGCCGATCGAAAACGCGTCCAAGAAAAACTGGGGCTGGATCGACTTTGACCATGGTCTGATGTATTCGTCCAACGTTGTGGCGGCGACCGTGCAGACCGAACTGATCACGCCGGAAATCAATCTGGATTATCTGAAGAAGTTCGGCTTCTTCCAGTCGGTGGCCAGCGATGGCCTGCCGGAAGAGACCGGGGTGCTGACCTTCCACTGGCCGATGGAAAAACTGGCGCTGTCCTACGGGCAGGGTTCTTCCGTCACCATGCTGCAGATGCTGCAGGCCTACAGTGCGATCTTCGGCGACGGCACCATGGTCCGGCCGTATTATGTCGAAAGCATCCGTGACCACTACGACAGCAATCACGTGATCTACCAGGCGACCACCAAGGTGACCGGTCATCCGATCACCGAGGAAACAGCCCGCGAAGTGCAGAGGATCCTCTACCGCACGGTCAATGATGATGACGGTACGGCGAAATATTATCAGATTCCGGAGACCACGCTGATGGGCAAGACCGGTACCACCCAGGTCTATGTCAACAACTCGTACCTGTCCGGTTACACGATCGCCTCGCTGATGTCGGCCCTGCCGGGGGACAACCCGCAGGTGCTGGTGTATTACTGCTTCGAGGCTCCGTATGACCGCAACGCGCACTACTATACTGAGGCGACGCAGAACCTGCTGCGCAAGACAGCCATGCGGCTGGGCTATGCCGGCAACGCTTCGGCCCAGGAAAACCCCGACAATCTGATCGAAGCCGGGGAATATGACAAGATCGAGATCCAGGATATGCCGTCCCTGGTGAATCACTCTCTCTATTATTCGGAAGAAAAACTGAAGAACCTGAATGTGGAAATCCATGTGCTGGGCAGCGGGGATACGGTCATTGACCAGTACCCGGTTGACAATGCCATGGTGTCCACCGGTCAGAAGGTATTCCTGCTGACCGACACGAACAGCTTCATCATGCCGGATATGACCGGCTGGACCCGCAAGGATGTGACGGGGCTGTGGGCGGTGACGCAGTTCGGATTCAAACTGACCGGGGAAGGAAAGGTCACGTCGCAGTCCATCCCGCCGGGTACGCAGGTCACGAGAGGAACTGAAATAGAAGTTGTTTTCGAATCCGAATAGTTCATGTATAATAATCAGACGTCAGAGAGAGGGGTAATATGCTGAAACTGATTCTCTGTTTTGTCATCAGTCTGGCGCTGGTTGTCGTCCTGATGCCGGGCTTCATCAATTATCTGAAAAAGATCAGCTTTAATCAGACGGTCAGCGAGTACAGTCTGAAGGAATATCAGGAAAAAGCATCAACGCCGATTATGGGCGGGGTGCTCTTTATCATCGTTCCGGTGCTGGTGACCCTGGCGGCCGGCGGGCGCGAAGCGCTGCAGATGGACACCATGGTCATCCTGCTGACCTTTGTCGGCTATGGCCTGATCGGCTTTACCGATGATTTCCTGATCGCGGTCAAGAAAAACAATGACGGCCTCAGCCCGCGCATGAAGTTCTTCCTGCAGGTAGTGCTGGCTGCCGTCTTCTATCTCATGTACCACAGCCAGGCCAGTCTGGACGTGGCCATCCCATTTACTTCGGTGTCCCTGCATTTCGGCATGTTCTACAGCATCCTGGTGCTGCTGATGTTCTCAGGAGCCAGCAATGCCGTCAACCTGACCGACGGCATGGATGGTCTGGCGGCCGGCTGCACACTGATCTCGCTGGCCCCGTTCCTGTATTTTGCGGTACGGCAGGGCAAGATGAGCGTGGCAATCTTCATCGCTTCCCTGATGGGGGCGCTGTGCGGGTATCTGAAATACAACGTCAAACCGGCCCGGATCTTCATGGGCGACACCGGTTCCCTGTCCCTGGGGGCAGCCCTGGCGGCGATTGCGATGATCCTGAAGATGGAACTGGCCCTGGTGATCATCGGCGGCGTCTTCGTCATTGAAACGCTGTGCGTCATGATCCAGATCGGTTCGGTCAAGATCCGCCACAAGCGGGTATTCCCGTATACACCGATCCATTATGCCTTCGTCATGAAGGGGATGGGGGAGAACGAAGTCGTGCACCGGTTCTGGCTGTGCGCGGCCGTATTTGCCCTGCTGGGCTTCCTGATCGGCATGCATTGAGAAATTCTGCGGAGTTTCTCTTTTATTTTTCATATTTAAAACAGTGCAATGCCGCTTTTCTGATATAATATATCAGTTACCGAAGGAGACAGACATGGATTCTGGTGTTTTTGATATCAACAATGTAGAGGTACAGATGACCATGGTGGTCAAGCTGCACCAGCTGCAGCGGGAAGCACTGCCGCATCTGACCTATCAGAACCTGGAAGCGTATCTGACTCAGGTAGTATGGAAGAAACAACTACCGCGGGCGCTGCATGAGGCGGCGGATGATGTGCTGCGGATCAACGCAAACGACATTGTCCGTTTCCTGTCAAGACAGGCCATTACCGAGGGGGAAAGGGCCCATCTTGAGGATTTCGCGGATTTGATTGGGGGGTTTTAACAAACATGAACAAGAAGAAAAAAGGACTGGGAGGACTCTTTGCCGTCATTGCCATTCTGGCAGTACTGATCGGGACGACATTCGGAATGATCCGTGATCATCTGAATCTCGGTCTGGATCTGCAGGGCGGTTTTGAGATTCTTTATCAGGTGACACCGCTGAGTGAAGGCGGCGCGATGGATATGTCGGCCGTGACCAACAGCATTCAGAAGCGCGTCAACGTGCTGGGTGTCAGTGAACCGCAGATTACCGTGGAAGGAACAGACCGGGTCCGCGTTCAGCTGGCCGGGGTTGCCGATCCGGAAACAGCCCGGCAGATGCTGGGCACGACGGCCAACCTGACCTTCCGGGATGTGGATGACAAGGAACTGGCTGATTCCTCCATTATTCAGGAGGGCGGAGCTTCCCTGGCTTACCAGGACGGCCGGCCGATTGTCAGCCTGAAGATCGCCGACAGCGCAAAATTCGGTGAGATTACAAGAGAAGTCAGCTCCCGTACCGCGGGCGACAACATCATGATTATCTGGCTGGACTATGAAGAAGGCGACAGCTATGCGGCCGAAGCACAGAAGGCGGCAGCCGGCGAAGAAGCCAAGTATATTTCGGCTGCTTCGGTCAGAAGCCAGATCACCGGTGACTGCATCATCGAAGGCAACTTCACCGAACAGGAAGCCAAGACCCTGGCCGATCTGATCAATTCCGGATCGCTGCCGGTCAAGCTGACGGAAATCAGCTCGAACGTCGTTTCGGCCCAGTACGGCAACGATGCCCTGCGTATGACGGCCAGAGCCGGCATTATCGGTGTCCTTGCGGTCCTGCTGTTCATGATCTATCTGTACCGTGTCCCGGGTATGATTGCCGGTGTCATGCTGGCGGCTTACCTCTGGGCCATCTTCGGCATCTATGCCCTGATGGGTGCGGTCTTCACACTGCCGGCCATCGGCGCCCTGGTGCTTGGTGTCGGTATGACCGTAGACGCCAATATCATCACTTACGAACGGATCCGGCAGGAACTCTACAAGGGTCACTCCGTGCAGGCGGCCGTGGCGGAAGGACAGAAGCTGTCTTTCTCCTCCATCTTTGACGCCCAGTTCACAACCCTGCTGGCCGGTCTCATCATGTACTGGTGGGGCAATGGCGCCGTCAAAGGCTTTGCGACCATGCTGGTGGTTACGGTTGTCATGACCCTGGCAGTCAACGTGGCTCTGAGCCGCTGGATGCTGAACCAGTTTGTCGGCAGCGGCGTAGCCAATGACAAGCCGGAATGGTTCGGCGTCAAGAGAGACCAGATCCCGGATATCTCCAAGGGTGAAGAACAGTTCTATTTCGGCTTCAAGGACAAGGATTTCCTTGGCAAGGCCAGATATATGATTATCACCAGCCTGTGCGTGCTGGGCCTGGCAGTGGGCATGTCTGCCTACAACGCTGCCGGCGGCCGCGGGCTCATGAACCTCGGCATCGACTTCGCATCCGGTACCAAGCTGACCATTACCAGCGATACCCCGATCGAAATCGCCGAAGTATCCGCCGAAATGGACAAGATCGGCTATACCGGCTTCAGCTATCAGCAGGCCGGTGACACAACCGTTTATGCCACAACCAAGGAATCCCTGACAACGCAGGATCTGAGCACGATCAAGAGTGACTTCATGGCCCTGTACGGTCAGGAGCCGGGTGACAACGTCGTTACCCCGATCGTCGGCCGGGAACTGGTGCACAATGCCTTCATCCTGACCCTGGTTGCCTGGGCAGCCATGCTGGCCTATATTGCCTTCCGGTTTGAATGGGATTATGCCCTGAGCTGTCTGGTTGCCCTGGTGCATGACGTCCTGATCACGCTGGCGGTATTTGCCATCTTCCGTCTGGAAGTCAATATCGAACTGATCTCGGTCCTGCTGACCATCATCGGTTACTCCATCAACAACTCGATCGTCGTCTTCGACCGGGTGCGTGAAAAGATGAAGAGTGTCGGCCGGGTATCCCGTGAAGAGTACAAGGGCATTGTCAACGAAGCCCTGAACCGGACCTTCCGGATGTCGCTGTTCTCTTCCATCTCGACACTCCTGCCGGTCGTCTTCCTGCTGGCCATGGGTTCCAGAGCAATCTTCACATTCACCTTCGCCATGTTTGTCGGCATGATTGCCGGTACGCTGTCCTCGCTGTTCATCGCCCCGACCATGTGGTGGTGGCTGCGGAATCACCATGAGCCGAAGGAAAAGAAAGTCAAGCCGAAGCAGAAGGAACAGCTTGACGAAATCACGATCAAGGGAATTAACGCTTAATCTTGAAAGGCAGTTCAAAAACTGCCTTTTCTAAAAGGAAAAACAGGAATGACGAAATATCAGTTTGTGGAAAAGGATGCGGCTGAACTGTGCCGGAAATATGATCTGCCGGTGCTTTCGGGACGCCTGCTGGCTGCCTCGGGCCTGGATGATGACCGGATCAGGGAGCTGCTGTTCGATGACGGCCAGCTGCATACCAGCCAGGCAGCGTGCGTAAAGCAGCTCTGTCAGCGGCTGTTAACTGCCCGGGCAAGAGGGGAGAAGGTCTTCATCGGCGGTGATTATGATGCGGACGGCATCTGCTCGACGGCCATCATGAAGGATGTGCTGGACCGGCTGGGCATTGCCTGCGGCTATTACATTCCGGACCGGTTCCGGGAAGGCTACGGCCTGAACCCGGCTACCGTGGATATGGTGGCTGACAAGGGCTATACGCTGATCATCACCGTGGACAACGGGGTCAAGGCCCATGCGGCCATTGCAAAAGCCCATGAGCGCGGTCTTGAGATCCTGGTGACGGATCATCATCAGATCGATGAAGAAGTCAAGGCGGACCTGGTGGTCCATCCGGACTACATGGAACCGGAATTTGCGACCCTGTCCGGAGCCGGTGTCGCCCTGCAGATCTCCCGTAATCTGCTTGGCAATCTGCCGTTTCATACCGCCCTGGCGGCGGTGGCAGCCATCGGTGACGTGATGCCGCTGTGGCAGGAATCCCGCCGGATTGTCCGGCAGGGCCTGCAGGCCATGCGGCAGGGGGAAGCCCCGGCGCTGCTGTCACTGCTGCGGAGCCGGGATGGGATTGATGCCGAGGCAGTCGGCTTTCAGATCGTACCGCGGCTGAATTCCGTCGGGCGGATGAATGATCTTTCCAACGTCAATACGCTGGTGCCGTTTCTGCTGAGTCATGATCCGGCGGTCATCACCGCCTACAAAACACAGCTGGAAAACGTCAATGAAGCACGGCGCTCCATGTCCGCAAAGATGACGGAGCAGGCGGAGAAACTGATAACTGATGATGATATCCTGATTCTCTATGAAGAATCATTCCATGAAGGCCTCAACGGGCTGGTCGCCGGCCGCATTGCGGCGGATTACGGCCGCCCGTGCCTGGTACTCTCCCGCAGCCAGGACCTGATCAAGGGCAGCGGCCGCAGTGTTCCGGGCTTTGACATGTTCGGCTTCTTTGCGGAAGGCTTTAATGAACTGACAGCCTTCGGCGGCCACGAACAGGCCGTCGGGCTCAGCTTCCGGCAGGAA
>JAFWEA010000249.1 GCA_017543005.1 Solobacterium sp.
CCATGCGTCCTCTCTTCCGGACTGTCAATCAGACCGACAAGATGATCATCAGCATCGATATCAACAGCGGCTGTGAGTGTGACAGCGGCCGGTGCGATCCGGATGCCATCCGCTCCGATCTCACCCTGGCCCTTGACTGTTACAAGCCGTTTCATATGCTGCGGAAACATCACCATATGTTTCAGGCTGCGGAACTGATTCCGCTGGGCCTGCCGCATGAACATGTACAGGGACTGACGGAAATGGATGAAGACCGCTTCCTGGCTGTTTACCCCGAACGGGATGAGAATGCCTACAAGGGCACCTATGGGAAAACCTTCATCATCGCCGGCAGCCGCGGCATGGCCGGGGCGCTGTGCCTGAACCTGATCGGGGCCCGGACCGCCGGAGCCGGTTATGTCTGCTGTCTCTGTGATGAAAGTATCTATCCGCTGGCGGCCGCCCGCTGTCTGACCCCGGTCTTCTATCCGCTTGGCAATGACATCGACCGGCAGAATGCCCTGCAGGCAGTGCTGAAACAGGCGTCATCCGTCAGTTTCGGCAGCGGCGTCAACCGCCTGCCCGGACGGGAAGAAATCCTCGATACCCTGCTGGCGCAGTGCCGCGTACCGCTGGTGCTGGATGCGGAAGGTCTGCGCATGATCGGCAGCCCGGAGCGGCTGAAACAGGCCGGCTGTCCGCTGATCCTGACCCCGCATATCGGAGAATTCAGCGCCCTCAGCCACATGAGTGCAGAGGAAATCGAGACCGACCGCATCGCTGCGGCAGCCCGCTTTGCGAAGGAATACAACGTTGTGCTGGTGCTCAAGGGAGCCCATACGATCGTCGCCTCCCCAAAGGGAGACCTCTATATCAACCAGTCCGGCAATGCCGCCCTGGCCCAAGCCGGCAGCGGTGATCTGCTGACCGGCATGATTGCCGGCCTGCTGCCGCAGATCGGTGATGTATACATGAGCACCGTGGCGGCTGTCTGGCTGCACGGTCATCTGGCGGACATGGCCCTGCAGGACAGAGCTGTCAACATGGTGAACCTCGACAGCTGGCCGGAGCTGATGAATGATTTTCTGTTCCGCTGCGGACGTTAAACAGCGTTCTATGCTATAATGGCCATATCCTTTTATTAAGATAGGAGTTACGGATGAGCGACAATCAGCCAAAGGTGATCACTTCCCGGCAGGCCCGGGCTCAGATCAACCATTTTGGCAGGTCATTAATACTTTATATTATCTTTCTGACTGTTCTGCGTTACGGAACAGGTTTTCTGTTTTCGCTCTTCCCGGAGGTGGCAGCCACTTTCGATCAGGACTATCTCATCCTGTCGGCCCTGATCATCACGACCATCCTGACCGCGGTGATTGCCTTCGGTATTTCCAGCAAGGCCCTGTCACTCGATATCCGGGATTATCTGAAATGGCCCAAAGGTCTTACCGCCGGAACGATGGTATCGCTGTCCTGCATCGGCATCGGCGTGTACATGCTGGCCGTCTCGGTATCGACGCTGTTCTACTACTTTGTGCCGACAGCCAACGCCGACTACTCCTTCCTGGGCCTGTTCACCACCTGGCCCAACATCGTCAAGAATGTGCTCTACTTCGTCTATCTGGTCTTTGTCAAAGCCGTCTTTGAAGAATATATGTTCCGCGGTGTCATCCAGCGTCAGCTGGGCCACTACGGCCGCTATTTCGGGGTTCTGGGTTCCGCATTGCTGTATGCCCTGTCCCAGCCGAGTCTGGCCAGGGCCTTCTCCAGTTTCCTGATCGGCTGGTTCCTCTCCCTGGTTACGCTGAAGTACCACTCGATCCGCCCGGTCATCCTGATTCACATGGCCCTGTCCCTGTTCACCTGGCTCATGGACATCATACCGGGATCGCTGATCTGGCTGGCCATTGTCCTGATCTTTGCGGTTTACATCGTTGCGGCGTTCAGCCTGATCTCACAGAAGATCAGCACCGGCATGGTCCGCTGGGGCGCCACCGAGGGGAAGCTCTGGAAAATCCTGCTGACTTCCTGGACGACCATCGTTGTGATCCTGCTGTTCGCCCTGAACGTCTGGCTGTCCTTCCGTGCCTGATTACTGCACGACAATCCGTGAGGCCCTGCCTCACTTTTTTATTTGCAAAAAAAATAACGGAGTATATCCGTTATCCTTTCAGGCCTTCTTCCTGGCGCTGCATGTTTTCAACAACCACATCGTAGATATCACCGATGGACTGGCCGTATTCCAGAATCTGCCACGGTTCATTGGTGTGAAAGTGAATCTTGATCAGGGTGTCATCCCCGACCACCAGCAGGCAGTCACCCTTGAAATGTTCTGTAATGTAATCGTGAATGACGTCTTCATCAAGATCCTGACCGTCAATCAGAAGCTGTGTATCAAATTTGAACTCCAACTGTTCCATAGTATCCTCCGTGTATGTGTGCATTATAGCACGTTCGGTTAGCATCGGATAACGAATTGCCTTCAGTCCAGATGCCGCAGCTTGCGGATGATGGACAGCAGGGCCCACATCACGCTGATGCCAAGGGCAATGGCCAGGGCATATTCCAGGGTCAGCACCGCGTTCAGTTTGGCGGTCGGCCAGTCCCGGATGGCCATGGCATGCATGGTGTAATAGAGATTGCTTCCGGGGACCAGCGGGATCACCGACGGAATGAAGAACAGCACGCCCGGTGCCTTTTTGATTCTGGCCAGAGACTCCGCATAGAAAGCCGAGAACGCCGAAGCAAACAGACACGACAGGAAGATCGACTGACCGGCAGCGATGGCCGCAAGATAAATTGCCCAGCTGAACAGTCCGCCCAGGGAAGCGACCGGCAGGAATTCCCGGCGCACCCGGAACAGGATGGCAAAGCCCAGGGAACCGATAAAGGCCGTGATTAGCTGCATGACTGCGTGACTCATCCCGCACCTCCCGTCAGCATAATTGCCATGACGAAGCCATAGGCCAGCGCTACTGCCAGCAGCAGGCACTCAATCAGCCGCAGTGTACCGGAAATGGTATCACCGACCAGCACGTCCCGGATGGATACGGTTGTCGCAACCCCGGGGATCAGCAGCATAATGTCACCGATCATGATCATGCCGAAATGCAGGAACGGAATGGCCTTGGTCAGAAGTCCGATCAGGCAGCCGATGACAAAGGCACAGACAATATTGAAGGAAACCGTATTGGGGAACACCCAGCGGATTTTTTTCTGCATCCAGCCGATCAGCACACCCAAAAGACCCGCCGCAATACCGTCACCGATATTGCCGCCGAAGAAGACCGCAAAGGCCCCGGCTGCCAGGATACTGCCGATGTACATCATCAGGTCACTGGCCGGCGGCTGTACAGCCACATCAATTTTCTTCTGCAGTTCTTCCGGACTTACCGGCGCATTGCAGAACTGCCGGCTGATCCGGTTCAGCTCTTCCAGACAGGTAAAATCATTGCTGGAACCGACCGTAATTCTTCTTGTTTCCGTGAGGATTTCCCGGTCGGCAAAAACAACGGTCAAAACAATGCTCGACGTAATGACGAAGACATTCATCTGCACCGCCCCGGCGGCCTTGCCCATGCGGGTAATCGTATCTTCCACACGGTAGATCTCCGCCCCGTGCAGCAGCATTCCTTCCGCCATGTTCAGCAGCACGTGCACCAGCTGCCGGCGATTCTGTTTTTCTGTATCCAGTTCTGACATAAAAAGCAGAATGATTATACCACTCTGCTTGTGCATTCATATACCCTTTTTTGTTATATGGTGATTCAATCCGCTATTCGTACCGTTTCAGCTGTTCCAGAATCTGCCGGATGGAGCAGCCTTCTTTGTCAGCGGCCGCAGCCAGGTCATCGAACTCGTACTTGTACTTTTCCGCCCCGTAGCCGCTCGAGTGCTTGCGCCGGAAGGTACCGAGCGGGGTCTCCACCGTCTCGATGTTCCGATCCAGAACATAGCGCTGCTTTTTGATCTCACGGACCCCGATGGTGGTTGTATGTGTGAAGATGATCTGCAGGATCTTCTCCCGGTCCTTTTCGGAACAGACAACATTGATCAGGTTGCCGGGTCTGTTTTTCTTCATCTGCACCGGCACATTGAATACATCCCGGGCGCCGGCATCCATCAGTTTTGTAAAGACATAGCCGATCTCTTCACCGGTCATGTCATCCACATTGAAGGACACTTCGATAACCTCATCCGTACCTGTGCCGGTTTCCCCGAGCAGGGTGCGCACACAGTTGGCCACCGGGAAATCCTTGGTGCCCATGCCATAGCCGGAAGCCTGTACCTTCATGACCGGCAGCTCCCCGAAGGAAGTGACGAAGTATTTCAGCAATGCCGCACCGGTCGGCGTGCAGAGTTCACCTCTGATTTCCTGCCGGCTGTAAATCGGGACATCCTGCAGGATCAGCTGGGTAGCCGGAGCCGGGACCGGCAGGATTCCATGCGCGCAGTGCACCGTACCGCTGCCGACATGCACCGGCGAGGCAATGACCTGGTCCGGATGAATCCGGTCCATGAGCAGGCAGACGGCAGTCACATCCGCCAGGGCATCCATCGTTCCGACTTCATGGAAATGAATCTCACTCACTGGCACACCATGCACCCTGCTTTCGGCATCGGCGATGATTCCATAGACGGCCAGGATATCCTTCTTGACCTTGTCCGATACCTGCAGATGATCATTGACCAGATGTTCGATCGCATGCATGCCGGTATGGTGATGGTGGTGATGGCCGTGCTCGTGATCATGTTCATGACTGTGTTCATGATCATGTTCGTGATGTTCCTCATCGTGGGTATGCATGTGGGCGTGCTCATGGTCATGGTCGTGATCATGATGATGGTCATGCATGTGCTCCGATTCTTCTTCGCCGCTGACCAGGACATGCATATGCGTGCCCTTGATGCCGCACTTGAAAGCTGTCTCCGGTCTGTATGTCACTTCCGGAATCCCGATGTGATTCAGCTCTTCCGTGAATGCTTTCCGATCCGGCAGCAGTTCGAGCAGTGCCGCCGTGAGCATGTCACCGGCCGCACCCATGCCGCAGTCAATATACAGTGTTTTCATCTCTGTTCTCCTCCTTAGCAAAAAGAAAGCATGACGATCTCTTCTGAGACTGCATACTTTCTCCGTATGACTTCTGATACGCAGATCCGCAGGATGGAAACGCTTCGGCATTTCCCGATGGGAACTTCATGTTCTGCTGCGGACAGAGGTTATTCCAGGGCTGTGATGATTTCCCGCACGGCTTCCTGAATCAGGGCAGCCGTGGAGATGTCCTTCACTCCGACTATGACATTATCACAGCTGCGGAACGGAATCAATATTTTCACCGCCTCGCTCTGACCGACGGCCGCGGCCATGACCGGGGTGATCTCGCCCAGCATGGCATCAGCGATGATGATACCCAGCGGACCGACAATCACATCGGCTTTCCGGCAGGCCACCCGCACCGCGTTTTCGCCGGTTGCGGCCTCATCGGCCCCGGCCTTGAGCATGGCTGTCACAGCCGTGGTATTCGTACCAACGGCCAAGATTTTCACCGCATCGATTTCCTTGCGGACTGCGGTGATCAGCTGCCGGCCGATCCCGCCGCCCTGGGCATCAATAACCAGGATCGTCTTCATATCAGTACCCGAACTTCTCAGCGGCTTCCCGCATGTTTTTACGGATATCCACCCCGAACGGGCATCTGGTCTCGCAGACGCCGCACTGGATGCACTCACTTGCATGATGTTCCAGCACCTTGTAGTGTTCGCGCACCGTCTCTGGCACTTCCCCCTGAGCCTTGGCCAGGTTCAGGAACTTGGTCACATCGGCCACACTGATCTGCATCGGGCAGGGTGCGCAGTGACTGCAGTACATGCAGTGCCCGGACCAGCTGATCTTCGGGAAGGAAGCCAGGGCTGCCGCGTAATCCTTTTCCTCTTCCGGCGCGTCTTCATAGGCGATGCTTTCCTGCAGCTGTTCCACCGTCTTGGCCCCAGCCAGCACGACCGCAACTGCCGGCCGGCTGAGGGCATAGTGGATGCACTGGCTGACGGTCAATGCTGCCCCGGCCGGCGAGAGCTCGGCATTGAGCAGGTCACCGCCGCCGAAGGCCTTCATGACCGTGATGCCGACCCCGAGCCGCTGGCAGGTTTCATACAGCTTTTCCCGGTCCGGATCCATATTGATCAGCTGCTTTTCATACGCCGCATCCGCCCAGAGATCCTCAACGTTCTCACTGGCCGGCTGCAGGTCATAGCACGGATTGACACTGAACATAAGCACTTCGATCTTCCCGGTTTCCACCGCTTTCAAAGCCACAACAGGATTATGCGAACTCAGGCCGACATGATGAATCCGGCCTTCTGCTTTTAACTGCAGGGCATAGTCCAGGACGCCGTTATTGACGATGTCATCCCAGTCCTTCAGGGAATCGCAGTAGTGAATCATCCCGACATCCAGATAATCCGTATCAAGCAGTTTCATCATTTCCTCAAAACCGGCTTTTACTTCTTCCAGGTTCCGGGTCCGCAGGTACTGTCCGTCCTTCCAGACCGAACAGATATGGGACTGGATCAGGAACTTCTCCCGCCGCCCCTTCAGCGCTTCGCCGACCGCCCGGCGCATGGCCGGGTCCGACGCATACAGATCAAAATAGTTGATGCCTTTTTCTTCTGCCAGATCAAACAGTTTCATGGCCATGCGGCATTCATCTTCCGCAAAACCTTCACATCCCATGCCGATCTCACTGGCCATAAGACCGGTATGTCCGAGTTCTCTGTACTTCATGCCTACCTCCTTCTGTGGTGTCACTGGTCTGTCATGACAGGAAAATCATATTTTCCGTCATATCCTTTTTATATTATAATTGAAAAATATTGAAAGGAGCGGAAACGGATGAGCACACATCGCACCATGGATCTCACGGAGGGCAATATTGTCAGACAGATGATCCAGTTCGCAGCCCCGATCTTTGTCGGGAATCTCTTCCAGAATCTCTACAACAGTGTGGACTCGCTGGTCGTCGGCAACTTTGTGGGCAAGGCAGCACTGGCCGCCGTCAATACATGCGCACCGATCTCCAACCTGCTCATCGGTTTCTTTACCGGCATGTCTGCCGGTGCTTCGGTACTGTTTTCCCGTTCCTTCGGGGCCCGGGATTATGACAAGCTGCGTGATTCCATTCATACCACCCTGCTGTTCGCCCTGATCATCGGCTGCACCATGGCTGCCTTCGGTGTCCTGTTCAGCCGGCAGCTGCTTGGTGTGGTCGGCTGTCCGCAGGATGTCTTTGCGGATGCCAACCGGTATCTGAAGGTCTACATTGCCGGCATCCTCTTCACTTCGATCTACAACGTGGAAGCCGGGGTCCTGCGGGCCGTCGGTGATTCCCGCAGCCCGTTCTATGCGCTGGTAACCGCCAGTCTGATGAATATCGTGCTCGATGTGCTGCTGGTCCGCTATGTGGGTCTGGGTGTACTGGGCGTGGCCATTGCGACCGTCATCTCCCAGCTGACCTCGGTCACCCTGGTCTTCCGGCAGATGGTAAATATGGATGAGCAGTACCGCTTCAAGTTCTCCCGGCTGCACATCAACCGGAAGCTGCTCATGGAAGTCGTCGACCTCGGTCTGCCGGCCGGCATCCAGTCCAGCATGATCTCCATTTCCAACCTGTTTGTCCACCGCTATATCAACAGTTTCGGCAGTACCGCCACCGCCGGCGCCGGTATCGGCCAGCGTCTGGACCGCTTCGTCTCCATGCCCTGCCAGGCCCTGGGCCTGTCCATTACGACCTTTGTCTCACAGAACATCGGGGCCGGCAAAAAGGACAGAATCACCGCCGGCATGCGGATCACCTTCCTGCTTGGCGTGGCTTCCGTGCTGATCATGGGCATTCCTCTGGCCATGAATTCGGAATTCTTCCTGGGCCTCTTCAACAAGGATCCCGGGGTCCTGCAGTACGGTTCCCAGATGATTCATACCTTGGTGCCGTTCTACTGGCTCATGTGTGCCAGCCAGGTGCTCTCCGGTTCCCTGCGGGGCTACGGCTATTCGCGCCAGGTCATGTTCCTGTCACTGATCGGCATGGTCGGTGTCCGCCAACTGTTCCTGTATATCTCCATGCATATCAGCTGGGATATCCGCAACGTCTTCATCGGGTTCCCGGTCGGCTGGTTCTTCCAGGTCTTCTTTATCTTCCTGTACTATCTGCACCTGAAGCGCAGCGGGAAACTGGATCAGGTATTCAAAAAGACGAATCACTGAGGGTTCGTCTTTTTTTACGGTTCCGGTTCGGTTTCCGGTTCTGTCTTTACCGGTGATACCAGGAATTCCCTGGCCGCGAAGTAGTCCGTGCTGACCATGGCCCGGCCGGCACTGATCAGGTCCTTGATCTGCGCGTCAGTCTTTTCAATGGCCGCGGCATCAACTTCTTTTCCTTCGGCCGGATGGAAGTCCCCGGTGCTGTTGATATAGATGCCGTCATTGCTGATCCAGTCACTGTTGGGGAAGATGACATGGCAGTCCCCGCCGAAGATATCAGACCCCATGTAGAGCCGGGGATCATAGTTCAGGTTGAACAGATTGGCCAGGGTCGGCAGATGATCAAATGTCGAGCAGACCTGGTCCACCTGCTCACCCGGCAGACCGGCACAGTACAGGATCAGCGGGCTGCGGTTGAAGCCGTATTCCGTATAACGGTCCACGATGCTTGTATGGGCCTTCAGATACTCCGGTGAGATGTTGAACGGATGATGATCCGGCCAGAAACAGAAGACCGTCGTATCCAGTTTTCCCGCTTCTTCCAGCGCGTCCGTCAGTGTCTTCAGCATGTGATCGAATTCCATCGTCTTGCTGATGAGGCGCTTGAGTTCCGGCGGATAATCGGGATGCACTTCATTGATCTGTTCCAGATAGGCATTGCCGTAATAGGAATCGATATC
>JAFWEA010000250.1 GCA_017543005.1 Solobacterium sp.
CAGCCAGCCGTAGTTCAATGCCGGCTGCGAGGCAAAGAAGTTCAGCATATAAGCCCCGCCCCGTTCCTTCATGCCGGAAATATACGGATGGCCGGCAATCCCGGCAAACGGATGGTCCGTCCACACATAGCGGCCCCAGTACTCATTCGGTTCGGCCCTGCAGGAGGCCTGAAACCAGGCATGGGTGTCCGAGGTGTGACCCGGCACCAGATCCAGCAGCACCCGGATCCCGCGCTCATGCGCGGCGGCAAACAGCCGGATCAGATCCGCTTCCGTGCCATAGCGCGGCGCGACTTTTTTATAGTCGCGGATATCATAGCCGCCGTCTAGGAACGGTGAGTCAAAAACCGGATTCAGCCACAGGGCATTGCAGCCAAGATCCCGGACATAGTCCAGGCCGGCAATAATACCGTTCAGATCCCCGATGCCGTCGCCGTTTGTATCCTTGAACGAGGGCGGATAAATCTCATAGAAAACTGCATCTTTCAGCCACTCAGGCATATTCATTCCTCCAGTGCGAAGACCGCAATGCTGTAACCCGGCATATGCAGTATACTGCTCTTCAGTGTGATTGCTTCGGTTGAAGTGTTCAGCACGGCTGCCGGTTCCGGCAGATCTCCGGCTACGGCAACATCTTCCGCCGATGCCGAAAGATTCATGACGATCAGCACCGGGGAAAGACCCTCGCCGGTCCGTCGGAAGGCCGCAATGGTATCGGAGCACAGCGTTTCATCTGCCTCGGTGCGGCCGCGGGCAATTGCCGGAAAGCTGCGGCGCACCCGGATCACTTCCTTGAACCACCGGTAAATCGAGAGGTCATCCTGCATCTGTTCCGCCAGCAAAGGAAACTTCATTTCCACCTCATCAGAGCCGGCCGGGGGTTCACAGACAGCCGGGTCATCGTCACCCCAGAACATCGGCTGCCGTTTGTTTTCATCTTTCCCGGAACCCTTCATGCCGATCTCTTCGCCATAATAGACAAATGCATTGCCGCTCATGAACAGATTCAGGGCATATGCCATCTTGATCTTCGGCCCGTCATCAGCCGCGTAGTAACCGGCACTTCTGGCCATATCATGGTTGGTGTAGAACGGGGCATCGATATAGTCCGGATTGGCCTGTGTATAGGTATCCTCATACAGTTCGAGACCTTTGACATAGGCTGCCGCCGTCACATCCCCGGTGATTACCCGGTAGATGATCCCATCCACATTGCCGAACGGGAAATCAAACAGCGAATCGATGCCGCTTTCATACAGGGCGGCTATGCTCTTGCGGTCGGTCCAGGCTTCTCCGACCAGATAACTGTCCGGATCGAGGGATGTGCAGGTTTCCTTCAGCCAGCGCAGGAATTCCCGGTTGGCCTCCGGATTGCCCGTATAGTACGAAGTCACGGCATCCAGCCGGAAGCCGTCAGCCCCGTGATCCAGCCAGTAGGCCAGCACATAGAAGATTTCGTTCCGCACACCTGGATCATCCAGATTCAGATCCGGCATCTCCGACCAGAAGCGGGCTTCATAGTACCAGCCGCTCTCCCCCAGCGGGGCATAGCCGTCCTGTGCTTCCCGGCTGAAGTGATAAAACGGCATATAGGGACAGTTCCCGGCATTTTCCACAGCCGTTGTCTGCAGACATTCTGAAGCCTGCACAAACCACGGATAGGCCGAGGAGGTATGATTCAGTGGCAGGTCCAGCAGCACCCGGATGCCGCGCTCATGGCAGGCTTCCACCAGGGCTTCAAAGTCCTCCATTGTGCCGAAAGCCGGGTCAATCGAGAAGTAATCCTTCGCATCATATTTGTGATAGGTATCCGAAGGAAAGATCGGCGTCAGCCAGATCTGATCAAAACCGGTATCGGCGATATAGTCCAGTTTGTTCCGGATGCCGTTGAGATCCCCGATCCCATCACCGTCGGAATCGCTGAAGGAACCGACAAAGATCTCATAGGTCGTCCGGTAATCATCTGCCGTTTCCGCCATAACAAGTTCCTGGTTATAGCTGATCATCTGCACATCAGAAACAGCAGACCCTCGCAGGTCTGCCGTCCGCAGCACTCCCCAGCTGACCAGAACAGCCAGCAGGAGAATGATGATGATATTTCTTGTTTTCCGGCTCATCCCTTGACTGCCCCGGACATGCCTTCAACATAGAAGCGCTGCATGTAGAGGAACAGGGCCGCAATCGGAATCGAGATCAGCACAGCCCCGGCCGCAAAGCAGGTATACCACTGATAGATATACTCTTTCTGCAGCATGTTCCAAAGACCGATGGCTACGGTAAACTGATCCGCATTGGCCCGGCAGATCACCTTGGCAAAGATGAAGTCCACCCATGGCGCAATAAACGAAGTCATGACGGTATAGATAACAATCGGCTTGGCCAGCGGCATGGTGATCCTTGTAAAGACCTGCCACTGGGTTGCTCCGTCAATCATCGCCGCCTCATCAATGGAACGCGGAATGGTGTCAAAGTAACCCTTGGCAATCTGAAAGCCCAGACCCGTGCAGGCTGAATAGACAATGATCAGACCGATCCGGATAGCCGAGCCTTCCGTCAGGCCCATGGCTTTCAGGATAAAGTACTGCGCCACCATGGTCATGAAGCCCGGGAACAGCCCCAGAATCATCGCCAGATTCATGTACGGCTTGCGGAACTTGAAGCGCATCCGGCTCAGTGAATAGGCCACCGAGAGGACAAAGAACGTACTGAAGAAGCAGCAGCACACGGCAATAATCAGCGTGTTCTTGAACATCTTCGGGAAATTCAGCACATTCCGGTCCGTCAGCAGCTTGACATAGTTGTTTACGGTATAGGCCTTGGGCAGGAAGGTGTTCGTGTAAGCCCCCGGTTCAGCCCGGAAACTGGTCAGGATGATCCAGAAAATGGGCAGGACCCAGATGATGGCCAGGACCGCCAGCAGGACATGCACAAGGATATTGACGAGCCGCCGGCGGGGATCCATTCTGTTTCTCTTTGTCTCTGTCATCACATGAACGCCTCCTCATTCTTATACGAGCTGGAATTGCGGTACGTGACCAGCGTAATGATCGTCAGGATAATGAAAGTCAGAATACCGATGACGGCACCGAGGTTGTAGTACTGCTGATCAATGGTCAGCTTGTACAGCCAGGTGACAAGCAGGTCTGTCTGACCGGCCGTATCGCCGACATAGGTCGGGCCGCCGCCGGACAGCAGATAAATGACGTTGAAGTTATTGATATTGCCGACAAAACTCGTAATCAGGTACGGGGTTGTGACAAACAGCATGTACGGCAGCGTGATCCGGAAGAAAATCGTTACCGGTCCGGCCCCGTCCATCCTCGCTGCCTCATACAGTTCAGCCGGGATATTCTGCAGAATGCCGGTTACCTGCAGCATGGTATACGGAATACCGACCCACAGGTTGATGACAATGATTGTCACCCGGGCCCACATGGCATTGGTCCAGAACGGCAGCGGCGAAGAAATCCAGCCAAGATTCTGCAGAAGCACATTCACGGCCCCGGATGGCTGCAGCATGATGTTCATGATCATCAGCGTCACAAACTGCGGCACCGCAATGGACAAAACGAAGCAGAAGCGCCAGAAGCCCTTGGCTTTCGTGTCCTTCCGGTTGATGATCATGGCCAGGATCATGCCCAGGATATAGTTCAGGAACGTCGCAAATATTGCCCATACGATCGTCCACTGCAGAACATGCCAGAACTGCCGGCCGATATTGCCGTTCATGTTCAGAACCCGCTGGAACTGGGTCAGACCATTCCAGTCAAACAGCATCAGATGCTCGCCTTCCTTGGAATAGGTCGTAAAGGCCATCGAGATCATGTAGACCAGCGGCACGATATTGAAAATCAGGATACCAAGGCACGGCAGCGTCATCAGGGTGATGTGCAGGTTCTGATCCAGCAGGCCCCGGATATCTTCCCGCAGGTTCGGCACATGTTCGTTCCGTTCCAGCTTTTTCTGCAGCGCATAGGAATGCTTCAGCTGCAAATACCAGAGCACCAGGATTGCCGCAATGACAAAGCAGGTGACGACTCCGGCCAGCAGGAGCTGCTGGGAATTGTCCCCGGTCGTATACTCGTAAATCTGTTTGGCTTCATTCCATACCTTGCCCTGGGCTTCGGTTCCCAGTGACGGCAGCATGCCCAGGGAATGCAGACCCTTCTGCAGCATGTAAAAGATAAATGCACACTGGCAGGCCAGAACCGCCAGGCCCTTGACAATCTGCTTATGCCCGAGAAGACCAACACCCATGACAATGGCTGACAGCCTGGTAAACAGGTCACCGTGTTTCAGGGCATCCCCTATCCTGTACTGTCTGTTATCCATCAGATCACCTCCAGAAATCAGTGTGAAGCGGTGATGCCGCAGCCGGACAGAGCCCGGCTGCGGCAGTTTTTTCAATTGAGAATGAGATTACTGCACAGCTGCAGTGTTCATGGTTTCATTCATTGCTTCGGTCTTTTCAGCCGCATTGTCATGTGTGACTGTACCGGCAACGAGTTCTTCACCCATAGACTGGGCAGGTGTCCAGTAGTTGCCCATATCCGCCTGCAGCGGCTGGACGATGGAAGCGAAGTCCATGGTGTCCATCTGGGCCTTGGCCAGCAGGTCGTCACCGACATTGATGGCGACATCGGTCGGGATGATCTTGCGCAGGTCATAGTGATCCTGCTGAGCACTTGTGCCGCCCAGGTAAGCAGCCAGGGCAACCGCGATTTCCGGATGTTCCGCATACAGCTTGGTCTGCGGGTTGACACCGATCGCCTTCGAACCGGCGAACGCCTTCATCTGCTTCAGCTCACCGTTGAGGGTGAAGGACGGAGCAGCCGCAACGCCCAGGTTGTCACCATAGGCATCCAGGGCCTTCTGATAATCCCATGTGCCGGAGAAGAACGCCGCGACACCGGTTGTGGTGGACACATCACCATTGACGAAATTCGGGTTGGCAGCCAGATCAACGAGGTAATCTGTTACGGCAGCAGCCTTGTCACCGCTGAAGTCAATGCCGGCAGCCGCATCGCTGCCGTCAGCGCCGAACAGGGTGCAGCCGTTGCCGACATAGAAGGCTGCGATATACCAGGAGTTGGACAGCGGGAATGCAACCTTGCCCTTGGCCAGCATGGCATCAAGAGACTTGACATCTTCATCAGAGAAGACACTCTTGTCATAGTACATGAACCATGTGTTGGCAGTGAACGGCACGCCGTAGACACCGCCGTCATAAACGACTGTATTGACGGTTGTGGCACTGTTGTTTGCCTTGATGGCATCCACGGTGCCGCCGCCGAGTTCGGCAATGGCCCCGGCCTTCAGCAGGTCCGGAATCTGGTCATTGGCAAACATGTAGACATCCGCAGCCTTGGACGGGTCAGTCGTTACATTGGTCTTGGCATCGCCTTCCGAGCAGACACCGTAGACAAATGTGATGTCCCATTCTTCGTGTTCAGCCGCGAACTTTTCGCATTCAGTCTGCAGCCACTTGCCGTTGTCATCAGACTGGTCTTCCTGCGGTCCCCAGACGGTTACGGTGACAGCAGCCTTGCCGTCGTCAGCCGGCTTGGCAGCGCTGTCGTCTTCTTTCTTGGAGCAGCCTGTCAGCATGGTCATGCCGAGCAGAACAGCAACTCCTGTCGTGAATAACTTTTTACTGTTCATACTTCTTTCCTCCTAAAACAGTTGTATGTTCACCGGCAATAGCCGGATAGAACCTTATTCAGTGGTATATTCGAGATTTCTGCCAGTTTCCCTATCGAACATGTGCACCACGTTCGGGGCAAAGGTAAAGCGGATCTTCTCACCGATCTTCATGGTCCTGTCGCCCAGTTCCAGAGTCGGGACGATGATAATGCTGTCATGCCCGCCGGCATTGACATGCAGGTGGATCGAACTGCCCATCATTTCACTGACATCCACGGTGCCTTCCAGCATGGCCCCCGGGATTTCCTCCAGGGTAATGTGCTCGGGTCTGGCCCCGACGGTGATATCCATTTCCGGCACATGCCTTGCCCGGAGGCGTTCCTGCTTGTCGTCCGACGGAATGATTTCAGCCCCCTGTACGGAGATGACATATCGGCCGTCCTTGATCAGCAGCTTACCGGCATAGAAGTTCATCTGCGGCATGCCGATGAAGCCGGCCACGAAGAGATTCACCGGTTTGTTGAACACTTCCTGCGGCGTACCGATCTGCTGGATCTCACCGTCTTTCATGATGACAATCCGGTCACCCAGCGTCATGGCTTCGGTCTGGTCATGGGTTACGTAGATAAACGTTGTATCAATGCGCTGGCGGAGCTTGATGATCTCGGCCCGCATCTGGTTTCTCAGCTTGGCATCCAGGTTGGACAGCGGTTCGTCCATC
>JAFWEA010000022.1 GCA_017543005.1 Solobacterium sp.
CATCATGCCCTCTTCATCCGCTGCCATTTCCCCGCAGACCGCACACCGCCGGCCCTTTGCGTGGGCCGCGTCCACCGTCATTCGGATCATCCGCAGCACAGCCGGCTCCAGCGTTTCATGCATCCCGGAAACGCTGGCATTAAGCCGGTCCGAAGCCAGGGTGTACTGGACCAGGTCATTTGTGCCGATGGAGAAGAAATCCGCTTCTGCCGCCAGCACATCGGCCATGATGGCCGCTGCCGGCACTTCAATCATCACGCCGGTTTCCACATCGTCACTGACCGGGATGCCAGCCCGGATGAGTTTTTCCTTTTCTTCCAGCAGGATCTGCTTTGCCCTGCGGAATTCACCGGCCACCGTGACCATCGGGAACATGATGGCCAGACGTCCGCAGACCGAAGCCCGCAGCAATGCCCGCAGCTGCCTTCGGAAGAGGGTTTCTTCCTGCAGACTGAAGCGCAGGCCGCGCAGGCCGAGCGCCGGATTGACCTCATCGGCAACCCGGATGCCGGGCAGCGGTTTATCGGCTCCGATATCCATCGTGCGGATCACGGACCGCCTGCCGCCCATGGCGCTTAACACGCGGCAATAGGCCAGATACTGTTCTTCCTCATCCGGGAAACCGTCATTGTTCAGACCGAGAAACTCAGTGCGCAGCAGCCCGATGCCGTCGGCCCCGCTGTCTGCGGCAGCCGCCAGTTCCGGCAGCGCTGACACATTGACAGCCGTCTCGATTCTCTTCCCGTCGGTTGTCACCGCCGGAAGATCCTTCAGTTCCGCCAGTTCGGCACTGACCCTGCGGCGCATTTCCGCCGCATTCTGCCAGTGCATCCTGGCATTTTCATCCGGGTTCAGAACCACCGTGCCGTTGTCCCCGTTGACCAGGACCGTCTCACCGCTGACCGCTGCCTTGATAATGCCCTTGACGCCGCCGGCCGCCGGAATGCCGAGGGCCCGGATCAGAATGGCACTGTGACCGGTATGATTATCTGCCTCGGTAATGATTCCTTTGATCCTGGCGGGATCCAACATGGCGATGTCGGAAGGCGCCAGTTCCCTGGCAATGATGACAGCGGCATCTGCCGGCTGGGCCGGTTCGGCCATTTCCGTGCCGGTCAGGCAGCAGCACAGCCGATAGGCCACGTCCAGCACATCTTCGGCCCGCTCCCGGAAATAATCATTATCCATGGCATAGAAACGGTCAGCCAGATCATTGCCCGCCTTCTGTACAGCTGCAACGGCATTCATACCCTCATTGATCCGGGCTGTGATCTCGGCGCCGAACAACTGATCATGCAGCATCAGTAACTGCGCCTCAAAGACCGCCGCATCCCGCCGGGCAAACCGTTCACCGGCCTGCCGCAGGACTGCCTGCAGCTGCTCTTCCGCCATCCGGACTGCTTCTTTTGCCCGCTCGGTTTCCACCGCCGGCTCACCCGGTTCATCCAGAATCGGCAGGGCCGGTTTCTCCAGGATAAAAGCCGGACCAAGTGCCAGTCCGCCGGACATGCCGCTGCCATGAAATACCTTCATGGCCGGCTGCCCGTCTTTTTCTCTGATTGTTACCGTTTCATCTTTTCTGCTCATGTACCCCATCCACAAGCGAATGCTATCACGGTTCAGATTTTAAGGCAATTCATGAACTCTATCAGCGCCTTCTTCCGCAGCCGGTAGTAAGCCGAACGAGAGAAGAACGGCAGGTACCAGAGATCCTCCGGGATCTCCAGAAATTCATTCCGGATGATGCACTGCGTTTCCTTGCTGCAGTCTTTCAACGTCCGGTCGATCAGCATGATCAGGGACCCGTCACTGTCATACACGGCCTGGTTTTCCCGCACGCATTTCTGATACTCAAACACGTCCCGCCGCTTGCGGCTGCGCCGGTAAACCTTGCCGATATAGTCGACAATTTTCTCCATTTCTTCCGTATCCAGCGTTTGATCCATTTTATTCTTCTCGTCTTTTTTCATTATGTATCCCTCCTTAAAAGCAATAAAACAGGTTGTTGTGTGATGAAACGGATGACCAGAGTACCTATATAGTACCCCTTTTAATCTGCCTTGTGGGCCGATTCCAAGCGATTGGTATATAATTCATGTTTTACCTGCCGCTTTGCCAATGAGCATGCCAAAACGCACCCTGATGAAGCGTTCCATCTTGCCATGAAGTGTTGTCTTCACTTATCATATTTGCGTGGATATCGGGAAATTACCGTTATGACTGAAAAAAAGATCAAAACCAGTTCAACATTGTCATCAGCGCGGATTGTTCTGTCGCTGCTGATTTTTGCCATCATCCCGCTGGTGCATGCCATTCTCAAGGCTCTGACGGGGGATGACACCATCTCCTATACCATGGCGCTGAATCTGTCAGCCTGCCTTTTTGTCCTGTATGACTGGAATCTGTTCGGGGTTCATTGGAACCGGTTTAGGGCCCGGCTGGGCGACAGCCTGCTCTATACGGCCGTGGGCATCGTGCTGATTTCGCTGTGGTGCTATGTCGACCGGCATTTCCTCAGCGGGTATATGCTGATGCCGGATCCGGCCATTGAGCACCGTTACTTCTTTGCCTTCGGGGCGATCTTCCTTGCCTTCAGCTTCTGCCAGGCCCTGATCGTCAACATCTCCTTCAAGTGCCTGACGGACCATATGGATATCCGCGACCGGGAACTGCTGATGATCCTGGTATCGGGGTTCCTGTTCGGCCTCTTTTACACGATCGCCTTTGCGCCGCTGCAGCTGGAGATCTTTGTTCCGTCCTATCTCTTCAATGTTGTGCTGGTCTGCATCCTTTCCTACCTGTACAACCAGTCAAGCTCGTTCATGCCCGGCATCATCGCCATGGGCACGGTATACCTGATTCTGATCGTGCTGGAATTCCTGGCCTGACCAAAGGAAAAGCGCGGCTCCGGATCTTCCGGAAAGCCGCGCTTTTATGTTGGTTCAGTTGACTTCGATCAGGCCGTAGCCGCCGTTGTTGCGTCTGTAGACAACGGAGATCTTGCCGGTTTCCTCATCTTCGTAGATGTAGAATGTATGACCGCTCAGTTCCATCTGCATGATGGCTTCATCCAGGTCAAGCCGGTCGGTGTGGATGGACTTGGTCTTGACCGGAATGTCCTCCGCTTCCTCACGGAAGGCTTCCTCATCAATGAAGGCCTGGGCCAGGGATTCACGATGCCGCTTCTCCAGTCTGGTCTTCTGTCTTCTCAGCTGGTCTTCCAGCTTGTCGACGGCCTGGTCAAGCGCCGTGTACAGGTCATTTTCCTGTACTTCTGAGCGGAGCAGTCCGACTCTTGTCGGAATGGTGACTTCAAGTTTCTGGGCGTCAGGATAAACGCGGACGACAACACGGGCAAGCGTATCCTCCTCGATCAGAATGTACTTGTCCAGAATCGACAGCTTCTTCTCGATCTTCTCCTTCATCGTGTCGGTAACGGAGATGTTCTTGCCGATAAATTCAAACCGCATATGATTTCCTCTCTTTCTATCCTGCATCAGGGAAACCAGAGGATTCTCCCAGTTTCCCATCTGTACTTCAGGAAACTTATCTGAGTTCATTATAACATCTTAATGGAAATCTGTTTACCGATCAGTCCCATCAGCCACTGATAGACAATGACCATGGCATACGTATCCATGCTGCAGTAGGCAATCAGTTCATCGCGGATCTCTTCCACCTTGGCGGTTTCCTCACGGTCGAGCAGACGCCACTGGTATACCGCATCCATACCCTTCTGGATATCCAGGGCCGCGTAGCCGGGATCATCCATGATGGCCATGATGGATTTCAGCGACCAGCTGCCCTTCATCCTGGTATCATAGACCAGGCCGTTGACAAACGGCATC